>CALDGA010000149.1 GCA_937942085.1 uncultured Flavobacteriales bacterium | reverse complement strand
TGAAGCAGGAGCAATCACTGCAGGTAAATTTTTAGAACACTTCACGGATTATCCATACATCCACCTAGATATTGCGGGTCCTGCTCATTTGGGCAAGCGTGTTGGCTACCAAGTAGAAGGGGGCACGGGAATCGGGGTTCGTTTATTGTTTGATTTCTTAAGCAACTACTAATGAGCGACAATAAGGAAAACGCGCCAAAAGGCGAAAACAAAGGAGAAGGTCGCGAGGGCAATAACAGAAATCGCAACAGGAACCGCAACAGGAATCGTAACCGCAAGCCAAAGGAAGAAGGAAACGAAGCTGGCGGATCCAAAGAGGATGCTCCAAAAAACGATTCTGAAGGGAATTCTGAAGGGAAAGGACGAAACCGAAATAGGAATCGAAACCGCAACCGCAATAAACAAAAAGCACCTGCTAAAGATGTTAAGGCAACACCTGTTTCTGAACAGGAAACGCAGCAGTTGCAAGAACAGGCAGATTTGTTCAATGCGCCTGTTGAACGAAGTGCTTCACAAGAGGTACAATTGCCTGTCTTCGAAAAGCCAACCATTGGTATTACCTGTGGCGATCTTAACGGAATAGGCCTCGAGGTAATCATGAAGACCCTTGAAAACAAAGAGATTCTTGATCTGTGTACTCCCGTAGTATTTGCTTCTAGCAAAGTGGCTTCGTACCACAGGAATGCTCTGGAAATGAAAGACTTTAATTTCTACCTCTGCGATTCTCTTGAGGATATTAAGGACAAGAAGGCCAACTTAGTTACCACTTGGGACGACAATGTCGAACTCAGCCTTGGAACTCCTACGGATGTAAGTGGTTCGTATGCATTGAAAAGCATCGATGCGGCCATAGAAGCTGCAAAAGCAGGTAAGATAGATGCTATCGTTACCGCCCCAATCAACAAGCACAACATCGCTGCTCAGGTTGAGGGGTTCGCAGGACACACCGGGTATCTCGCTGAGGCCTTTAATGATGAGGTACTTATGATTCTAGCTTCAGATGTACTGAAGGTAGCCACGGTCACCGGACACGTACCTGTGAGTAAAATTGCCGATACCTTAAAAGAGGAAAACATTACAGCGTCAATTGAACTGCTTGCGAAGAGCTTAAAACGCGACTTTGGTTGCGTGAAGCCTAGTATTGCCGTTTTAGGATTGAATCCACATGCTGGAGAATTTGGTGCCATTGGCTCGGAAGAAGCGGATATTATTAAACCTGCCATTGAAAAAGCCGATGTAAAAGGGGCGATCGTAAGAGGTCCTTTCCCTGCAGACGGTTTCTTTGGTCAAGGCTACGATCAGAAGTTCGACGCAGTACTAGGCATGTACCACGATCAGGTACTTGTGCCTTTCAAAGCATTAGCCATGGGAAGTGGGACCAACTACACGGCAGGACTAACTGCGGTAAGAACTTCGCCTGACCACGGCACTGCGATGCACATTGCTGGACAAAACAAAGCAAACGAAGCATCCTTCCGAACATCGGTTTTCGCAGCTATTGATATCGTGAACAGCCGTAAGGTCTACGATGAAATCACAGCGAATCCACTCAAAAAACAAAAGGAGAAGCGTTAGAAGTTTTCAACAATTTGAATATCTTTGCACGCTCATTCAGATGGGGAACTAATGAAGACCAAAGACTTTACCATAACGTTTAGTGGCTTAAAGCTTGGTTCTCATGAGTTTAATTACGATTTGGATGATACGTTCTTTGAACTTTTTGAATTCTCAGACTACAGCGACTTGAAAGGCGTAGCTCAGATGAAAATGTTGAAAAGTGAAACTGTTCTTGATTTGGACTTTTCATTCAACGGAAGCATCACTGCACCTTGCGACGTAACAAACGAAGCCTACACCCAGGAACTAGAAAATAGTTTTTCCATGCAGGTAAAGTTTGGTGAGGAATACAACGACGAAAACGATGAGTTACTCATCTTGCCGCACGGCGATCACTCGTTTAACATTGCTCAGTATTTGTATGAATTAGTCATTCTAAGTATTCCACCTAAACTAAATGGACCGAATGCTGGAAACGGGCTTGAGGATTTTATTGAAGACGAAGAAGAAAATGAAAAAGAGACTGATCCTAGATGGGATCAATTAAAAAACTTGTTGAATAATAAATAGTATTAGATATGGCACATCCTAAGCGCAGACAGTCAAGCACGAGAAGAGACAAGCGCAGAACTCACTACAAAGCGGCCGATCAGCAATTAGCGATTTGCCCTACTACTGGCGAAGCACACCTTTACCACCGTGCTCACTGGCACGAAGGAAAACTTTACTACAAGGGTAAAGTGGTTATGGAGAAGGCATAAGCCTAATCTTACAAATCATTGATTTACAGATAAGTAGCCCCTCAAAAGGCTACTTTTTCTGTTTTAAATGAGGTTTTAAAAATAGACCGCCTATTTTAGCCCACTCAAGAAAACACGATGAAAGCAGCAATTACAGCGATCGGAGGGTATGTTCCAGAGTATGTTCTAACGAATGCCGAGTTAGAAACCATGGTCGAAACCAATGACGAATGGATTACTACTCGAACTGGAATTAAGGAGCGTCGCATCCTTAAACCAGAAGAAGGCCGTGGTGCCTCTTATCTAGCAATCAAAGCCGTTGAAGCCATGAAGGAGGAGTACGGAGTGAGCGTTGAAGACGTTGACCTCGTTATTCTAGCTTCAGTAACTGGTGATATGCCGGTTGCAATAACTTCAGCATATATCGCACAAGAGATCGGTGCCAAAAACGCCTACGCTTTTGACTTGCAAGCAGCATGTTCTTCGTTCTTATATGCGGTAAGTAATGCAGCAGCATATATAGAATCTGGCAAGTACAAGAAAGTATTGGTCGTGGGCTCTGATGTCATGAGCTCTATTGTTGACTACACAGACCGTACTACCTGTATCTTATTTGGTGATGGTTGTGGAGTAGCCCTAATGGAGCCGAACTATGAAGGTCTTGGTGTACAAGATGAGCTTCTTCGTACCGATGCCTCAGGCCGTGATTTCTTGCGTATTGAAGCAGGTGGGTCTTTCCTACCTCCTTCTCATGAAACTATCGACAATAAACAGCACGCCATCCGTCAAGAAGGTCAAAGCGTATTCCGCTTCGCCGTTAGTCGTATGGCAGATACTTCTGCGGAGCTCTTAGAAAAGAATGGACTTACTGGTGATGATGTGGCTTATTTGGTTCCCCACCAAGCCAATTTGAGAATCATCGATGCTACAGCGCGTCGTATGGGACTCACCAGTGAAAAAGTGGTCATTAACATTCAGAACTACGGTAATACCACCTCTGCAACAATTCCTTTAGGCCTTTGGGACTTTAGAGATAAGTTTAAGAAAGGTGATAACATCTTCTTCGCAGCCTTCGGTGGCGGATTTACATGGGGAGCCATGTGGGTCAAATGGGCCATCGATAAAAAATAACTCGTAAATTCATATTCCTAAATACACAAGAACATGGACTTGAAAGAAATCCAAGCACTCATCAAATTCGTTGCGAAAAGCGGCGCTCAAGAAGTGAGTCTAGAAACTGAAGACTTCAAGATCAACATCAAAACTGGTTCTGATGCTGAGCAACCAACAATCATCCAAGCGATGGCTCCACAGGCACCTGTAGCTATGACATCGGCGCCAGCGCCAGCAGCTCCTGCACCAGCAGCGGCGGCGCCAGCGGCAGCTCCAGAAGATGATAACAGCAACTACATCACTGTAAAATCTCCAATGATTGGTACATTCTACCGTAGCGCGAGCCCAGAAGCCGATGCTTTTGTAAAGGTCGGCGATGAGGTGAAGCCAGGTGATGTTGTTTGTATCATCGAAGCAATGAAGCTCTTCAACGAGATCGAAAGTGAGGTAAGCGGAAAGATCGTGAAGGTCTTGGTTGACGACCAAACACCAGTAGAATACGATCAGCCATTGTTCTTGGTCGATCCGTCATAAGAACGAAACCTCTTAGGTATGTTTAAGAAAGTACTCATTGCCAACCGTGGTGAGATTGCCCTTCGCGTCATTCGTACGTGTAAGGAAATGGGCATCAAAACGGTGGCTGTTTATTCAAAAGCGGATGCAGATTCTCTGCACGTAAGATTCGCAGATGAGGCCGTATGTATCGGTCCTGCGGCTTCTTCGGAAAGCTATTTGAGCATCCCAAATATTATTTCTGCGGCAGAAATCACCAATGCCGACGCTATTCACCCAGGCTACGGCTTTTTGAGTGAAAATGCCAAGTTCTCTCGCATTTGTGCAGAGCACGGCATCAAGTTCATCGGCGCAACGGCGGAGCAGATTGAGAAAATGGGGGACAAGGCTACGGCTAAGGAAACCATGAAAGAAGCTGGCGTTCCTTGTGTTCCCGGTTCTGAAGGCATCCTCGAAACTTACGAAGATGCAGTAGCAACAGCACGTGCTATTGGCTACCCTGTGATGATGAAAGCGACCGCCGGTGGCGGTGGTAAGGGTATGCGCGCCATTATGGAAGAGGGCCAATTAGAAGGTGCTTGGAAAAGCGCACGTCGCGAGGCGGCTGCAGCCTTTGGAAACGACGGCATGTACATGGAGAAGCTCATTTTGGAGCCACGCCACATTGAAATTCAGGTGATCGGCGATGCCTACGGTAAGGCTTGTCACTTGAGCGAGCGTGATTGTTCGGTACAACGTCGCCACCAGAAATTGGTCGAAGAAACACCTTCTCCATTCATGACGGATAAGCTCCGCAAGAAGATGGGTGATGCAGCAGTTAAAGCGGCTGAGTTCATCAAGTACGAAGGTGCCGGTACAGTAGAATTCTTGGTAGACAAAGACCGCAACTTCTACTTCATGGAAATGAACACTCGTATTCAGGTGGAACACCCTATTACCGAGCAGGTAGTTGGATTCGATTTGATTCGCGAGCAGATTAAAGTAGCAGCAGGTGAGCCTATTTCTGGAAAGAACTACTTCCCAGAGATGCACAGTATTGAGGTTCGTATCAACGCAGAAGATGCGTTCAACGACTTCCGTCCTTCACCAGGTGCCATTACCTCATTCCACGCCCCAGGAGGCCACGGAGTACGCCTAGACACACACTGTTACAGTGGCTATGTAATTCCTCCGTTCTACGATTCTATGATCGCTAAGTTGATCGTAACGGCTCGTACACGTGAAGAAGCTTTGGATAAGCTCGAGCGTGCTTTGGACGAGTTTATCGTAGAAGGTATTAAAACGACTATTCCTTTCCACCAACAGTTGTTGGACAACGAAAACTTCCGCAAAGGGGTCTACACGACCAAGTTCATGGAAGATTTCGAGTTGGTGGCTGAATAATAGATCCTCAACAAATAAAAACCCCCGCGCCGATGGCGCGGGGGTTTTTTTATGCCTAAAATTTTTCCTTAGAACAACTTCCGAGGCGCATGACAATAGGGCGTTCCGCCTTTGTTGTCATAATAATCCTGATGGTAGTTCTCCGCCGAGTAGAATTCCGCCGCCGGCAAGATCTCTGTCGCTACATCATACCCTTTCTGGATCAACAAGTCCTTCAATTGCTGTGCGGTTTCCCGTTGCGCTTCGTTTTGGAAAAACACCGCGCTGCGGTATTGCGGACCTATGTCCGGACCTTGACCGTCGCGCTGGGTGGGGTCATGCGTTTCAAAGAATACTCGCGCCAATTCCTCAAAGCTCACCTGAGCTGGGTCAAAAACCACGTGCACGGCTTCATAGTGCCCTGTGCGTTTGGTACATACCTCGCGGTACGATGGGTTCTTCACAAAGCCCCCAGTATATCCACACGTGGTGGCGATGACTCCGGGTACTTTTTGCAAGTAGAATTCGGTCCCCCAAAAACAACCTGAGGCCAATACGGCCACCTCCTGGCCTGCTTCAGCCGCGGGAATGGTCGCCATAGCATATGGATCTGACATTTTCGATTTTGTTTGTGCGTTGCAGCTCGACAGCCCTACGACGGCGAGCAATAAAAGTTTCCAATTCATGGTAGTAATAACGCAAAAATTGGACCTATTGTTTCTTACTAATCGCTTATCCGATAAAGCCTTTGGCCATCAGAACTTCTGCAATTTGAACAGTGTTGGTCGCTGCGCCTTTGCGAAGGTTGTCGCTTACAATCCACATGTTCAGGCCGCGATCGGTGGTGAAGTCGCGACGTAATCGGCCCACAAAAACATCATCCTTTCCTTCGGCCATCAAAGGCATGGGGTAGGTGTTGAATTCCGGGCGGTCCTGCAAAGTCACCCCTGGGGTCTCTCTCAAGATTTTACGCACTTCCTCCAAGGTGAAGTCGCGCTCAAACTCCACGTTCACACTCTCACTGTGCCCGCCCTGTACGGGAACACGAACGGCAGTGGCCGCAAGTTTGATGCCCGCATCGCCGATGATTTTCACGGTTTCATGGGTCATTTTCATCTCCTCCTTGGTGTAATCGTTGTCCAAGAACACATCACAATGTGGAATACAATTGCGGTCGATCTTGTACGGATACACCATCTGAGGATCCTCGCCATTGCGCTCACCCTCGAGCTGATCTACAGCCGCTTTCCCAGTACCGGTAACGCTTTGATAGGTGCTTACGATCACACGTTTCGCGCCAAAAGCTTGGTGAAGGGGGTTGAGGGCCACGACGAGTTGGATCGTAGAACAGTTCGGGTTCGCGATGATCATATCGCCCTCTTCGAGGACATCAGCATTGATTTCTGGTACGACCAATTTCTTGTCGGCGTCCATGCGCCAAGCACTTGAGTTGTCGACCACCCGCGTGCCTGCAGCGGAAAATTTTGGAGCCCACTCCAAAGAAGTTCCACCGCCAGCTGAAAACAAGGCAACATCTGGAGCCGCAGCAACCGCATCGGCCAAGCTTACGATGGTCCAATCCTGTCCACCAAAGGCAACTTTCTTACCTACACTGCGCTCCGAGGCTACGGGAATTAATTCCGTCACCGGGAAACTGCGCTCTGCCAATACTTTCAAAATGATTTGGCCCACCATTCCAGTGGCACCCACAACCGCGACTCTCATAAAATGTCTTAACTTAAATAGAACCCTACAAAACTAATTCTAATCCGCCTTATGAACTGCACCTTGTTTCGAAGTGTACGAACACTTCTGTTTTGCCTCATTTTAAGCAGCCTACACGGCCAATCGACCTCAATTTCAGACTCCCTCCTCACCAAAAATCCACTGTGGTCGGGAGATACCGCTTGGATGAATTTCACTAGCTCGGGCCTGCGTACGAACGCGCCTGGGGCCGGATCACTGCATTGGTCCTTGCCCTCAAACGCCGCCATCAATGCACAGTGGCGACTCAATATCGCCCTGGACTTTAACCCCTCTTCCAGTAATTTTTGCGAGGTCCAATTCATCGACGGACCCAAGGGCCAATACGTCCTACAACTCTCCGGCAATTCCTCCGATGCCCTAAGCCTCCTACTGCGACGCCCCGGCTACAACGACTCCACCCTCGCGTCCCTACCCGGCTATCTCAACCAAAGCAACCCTACCCTCAGCCTCCGCCTCACCCGCGATTCCACCTACACCTTCAGGGTATACGACGACCAAAACCTCCTGCTCAGCACCACCGACAGTACCCTGCGCAACTCACGCCGGTTCACCCTCTACTGCAAATACACCGCCTCTCGTGTGGACAAGTTTTTGTTTTCCACATTGCACCTCGAAGGTCATGCCTTTCAAGATACTTTGCCCCCACGCCTGATCTCCATCGCCCAAGAATCTCCCCGCGCCGTCCGCCTAACATTCAACGAGGCCTGCGTCCCCGCCCAAGGCGCTCTCAACGGCCTCATTGCCTACCACCAGGGCACGGCCATCGACACCGCACTGTACCCTGAGCTTGATGGACGGAATTGGACCTGTACTTTTCCCCAACCCTTACCCCGCACCGCCCTGGCCTTTCTACTTCAAAACACCGTCGACACCGCCCAAAACCCCTCCGGCAACCTCTGGGAATTTCTCGACATCGATTACCTCCCCGAGCGATGCATGGCCATCACCGCCATTCAACCCTTCGACCAAAGCCTCCCAAGTTTCCTGCGCGTTCAAAGTCCCCACAGCACCCCCGCGAACCTCCACTGGCGGTCCCTCTCCGGCACCGAGCGCTCCTATGCCGTTGCCATCGATTCCGGCCTCACCACCCTCCACCTTGACCTGCCCACCGCCGGCGCAATCTGGATCGAACATGAGCAAATCCTGCTGGCCCACCACACCTTCGACGATGGGTTCAACCCTGCCCACCGTCAAGGCTACCACATGCTGCAAAGCGACAGCCTCAGCTTCGGTAGGCACCATTGGTCCGTCGTGCCATCCTCAACGGACCCCAACTGGCTCAAACCCTCTACCTTCACGCCCGACCCCAACCAGCTCTTTGCCGAAAACAACGGCTCCCTCTGGATCCAATGGTCCGACAACGCCTACACCCTCGTGCCCCGTCCCAACTCCTGGCACCCCTCCCAACCCTACCTCACCTCAACCTCTTCTTGGCCGTCCGAACAAACCTGGCCGTGGACCTTTCCGCCAACCACCATAGCCGTCCAGCCCGATTCCGGCCACATCCTCCTCAACGAAATCCACTTCGCCCCGGATGCCCTCGATGAATTCATCGAAATCGCTAACCTCACCGACCGCCCCATCGCCACCGCGAATCTCTGGCTCCAACTTTGGCAAGGGCCCAACCTCCTGCGCGCCGAACCCTTGGATGCCCGCACGCCACGCATGAAAGGCACCGAACTCTCGCCCGTACTTCTTCCGAATGAACTCCTCGCCCTTCCTGCGCCATTTACTTTGCCCAACGACTCGCTCACCCTCGAGCTAATTACCGCGCCCGGCCAAATCCTCGATCGAATGACCTATTACCCGCTAGATGCACCCCATGACCATCAAAGCTTCGAGCGCATTTCTTGGCACTCGCCTGGGCATTTACAAGCGAATTGGCATCCACACCTCCCGTCCCTCTTGGCATCCACCGAGGCAAGTCCAAACCAGCCGAACAGCGTCGCAGGCGCTCTACCCACACTCCTACTCGAAGCCTCCATCGTTCCTAATTTCATTGACCTCAGCCCAAGCTCAATCGCGGGAGGCGGGGCCGGATCGGGTGGTTCCGGATCGAGCGCTGGCACAGGTTCCGGGGCTGGCTCAGGCTCAGGCCCACCCGCCACAGGACCCCATGCGACCTTATGGGTCCACGCTGAGCGCGGCGACCGACTGTACGTGTCACTCCTCGACCGCACCGGCCGGCTCCTCCACCCCCTAGTCGATGGTCAGGAGTTGCCGGCGGCAAAAAAGGGGGCTATTCCATTTGTTTTGGCCCCGCGAAGCTGGGGCGAAGGACACTTACACTCAGGGATTTACTGGGTACAATGCCGATTAGAAGGGACGCGCGGAACGCGAAAAAAAATTCTGCCGTTATCAATCTACAATCCGTAATTTTCGCCCATGGAAAAGCAGGATTTGATTGCGGGTTTCGACCCCAATGAACCGGCGCTGAACAACGGGTTGTTCGGCTTGCCTTTTGACGCAGAGCAAAGTGATATCCATGTGTTGCCCGCCCCTTGGGAGGTAACGGTGAGTTATGGAAGCGGCACTGCAGCGGGACCTGAAGAAATCTTGAACGCTTCGGCTCAGGTGGACCTCTACGATGCCAAATACCCAAAAGGGTGGCAGCAGGGCGTGTTCATGTTGGAGGAAGATGAGCGATGGCGGAAAACGGGTGAGGGGTTGAGAGAATTGGCCCTAGAATACCTGCACGCTCTAGAAATCGATGAAGTAGGGGCCGAGGAGGAAAAGTCTCTGGACCAAATCAATGATAAGTGTACCGCCTTTCACCTTTGGGTGGAGAAGCGCATTGCCCAAATCCTTGATCAAGGGAAAAAGGCGGTGTTGCTCGGAGGCGATCACAGCACATCGCTTGGCGCTATTCGTGCGCACAAGGCGAAATTTGGTGATTTCGGCATCCTACAAATAGACGCTCATGCCGATTTGCGTCCGGCCTATGAGGGCTTTAACTACTCGCACGCGAGCATCATGTACAATGTGCTGAAAGAGCAATTGGCTACAGGGTTGACTATCGTTGGTTTGCGCGATTACTGCCACGAAGAGGCCAATTTGATTGAGAGCGATCCACGCATTCACGCGTTCACGGACCAAGAGGTAAAGGCGGCGCGTTTTGAAGGAAAGAATTGGGCCGACCAAGTGGCTGAGATCATCGCTACCCTGCCACAGCAGGTGTATTTGAGCTTTGATATAGACGGACTCAACCCATCG
>CALDGA010000148.1 GCA_937942085.1 uncultured Flavobacteriales bacterium | reverse complement strand
TTGTTAAATACAATAGATCCATTTGGTGCGGTCATTTATAACTCCTAATTTGATCTTAATGGATGTAAAACTGCGCCAAACTTGTCCGAAACGAACTGGCGGAAGGGGTAAATTTGAGTGCCTGCCGTGGAGGTAGTGGTGGTAATTGTTTCATTATCGTCCACCAAGACCCCATTATAAACGCGCTGATAACCTGTGCCACTTAATTTTGGATCAACATAAACAGTTGTTGAGGGCTTGGCTAGATAGCAGCGCACTGTTACAGTCCCCGCAATCGTTGGGGAAATTGGTACTTCTATCTTCTGGGCTGTTCCAACTCCTGTGCCAGTCCATGTAGATGTGTCGCTTGTGAGGGCGGTTGGAGTGGCTAGTGGGTCGGGCTTGGTTGTGCGGAATTTACCCTGTGCGGTTGGGGACGCTAGTTCGCTGGGCGACTCTACTTCTATCCAGAAGTCATCGTTGTTAAGTGATGCACCGCCCGCTATGTAGACGGTTATTGTTTGTGAGCCTATTTCAACATTTTTTGCTATCTCAACTGCACTTAAACTATCTATATAACTTGAGGTAGATGAGGAAGCCATTTTCCATGAATACTGAGCATCGCCATCGTTTGCTCCATTCGCTCTATATTCGGTTGATGAATATGTGACTTGTCCCGCACTAGACTCCACGCTGTGTAAGCCTTCGCAGCGAGACGAAAGAGACGCAGAGTCCGATGACTCGAAGATATATCCATAGTTGTTGTATGCAATAGTAGCGGGAAATACCGTCTGACCCGTTTTTAGCTTGCATTTGATTAACTTAACAACCGAACTACTAAGATTGGCAGAGCCGCTAAACACAGTATCAAAGTCAGACAAATCACAATTCATAAAACTCAAGTTTGTGCTGTAAGCGCGACCAAAGCCAGCATAGCTAAATATGTAGTTTGGAACCCCCTTAGTCCAACTACATGAATCAAACACAGCATCCGCTGCTCGCGCAAGATACGCCACCATGTTTCCCGCTGAACCAGAATAATCAAATTGACATCCAGTAAATTTAACGAACCCTGCTTCGGTCGTCGATCCGATGGAGAACTCGCCCGACAACGCCCAGTCAAACTTGCAATCAATAAACGCTAGCGGGTTCCCTGAAGTGCAGCTTAGTAATAAGTCATTAGCTTTTAAGTATATCCCATGAAAAATTACGTTAGCTGAGATTGTTAAATCATAATACGAAGCGGCTCCGTCAATTTGTATGGTCGTTGCTGGAGTATAAGATCCATTTGAAGGATTTGTTGAAATGACTTGAATTGGATTCGATAAAGTTGCGTTTGTCCAAGAATAAACTGTGTTGCCCGCAAGCGTTTCAGAGTGGTTGTTTGCTACTAAAACTTTATCTCCACCAGCAACGCTTAACGAAGAACCCAAGCTCGTCCAAGCGTTAGTCCAAGACGACCCGTCATTCAATCCAGTAGCATTACTATCTACATAATAAGTTGCCATATCAACCTCCTAATGTGTAATTTGTGGATCTCAAGGTTCCGCCACCCCCATTTGTGGCATTTAAATTAAAATCACCATTGGCGGCATCTACGAAGGGGTCGGCGGTTAGGGTGGTTCCATCAACGCTTGTGATACCAGAAGTCTCACCAGAAGTATTGTTTCTAAATGCATTGTGATGACATCTGAAAAACCCGCCTGTCGCGGTGACGTTCACGCCATATGCCCCGTTGGAATCGAATATGTTGTTTCTAAGTCCAAGCGACCTGCCATCGGGAAAACTTGATCCAGTAACTCTCATTCCGCTATTTGTGTTGTTATAAAACACGTTCGAAATGGCTGTGACACTGGCAGAATTGAAGTCGGCTCCATCTGCTGTGTTATTAATGATTAAACATTCATGTAGTGCGACCGTACCAGTGTCGATCTCTACCCCTTTCGCGTTCCCATCGAATACACATGAAGTGATGCTTAAATTGGTAGGAGTGTCAGACCACAAACCTCTGTCGTTCGCATCTTTGAAACTGCAATTCGTAAAGTTGTAATTACCGAGTGAGCTGCATCTAAAGTTTGTCCAGAAGTTGCTGACATGAACATTTTCGATCCACTGAAATCTATTGCTGGCTCCTTGCTGAAACGCTTCAATTCCGTATATGTAATTGGTTGTGGTTGTGTGAGTAGCGTTTTTGAAAATAGTGTATTCGCGAAGTTGAATCGTATATGTCCAAGCTGTTGTGAAGGTTCTCACTATCGCATTATTTTTGCAATCGACGGTAAGCGGTTGCGTTGCTGTACCAGGACCGATAACTAGATTTGAGGAAATGCTTTGATCTGTTTCGCTTTCGATAACTGAATCAGGCACTAAATCACTGTTGAACAACCTGCGACTATCCGCATTGTCAAACGTAGCTCGCTTGCCACCAATCGCCCAAGTGCGGGATGACTCAGTGTTAGCAAATGTGTCATCGCATGTTACCTGACTACTAGAGTCAACGGAAAAGATAACGCTAAACTGACGACCCGAAGATGATTGAACCCAAAGCAAATCACCCTGCTGAACTCCCGTAGTATCAATACCTGTAACTACTGCTGAAGATGCGGTCGTAGAAGCGCCCGTACCATATACATTTGCACCAGCGGAAGATCCAGAGCTTTGAGTGTCCGACCCCTGAGAAGTATTAAATAAGATTGGCGCATTTAAAGCGGTCATCTATTAAGCCTCCAAAGTATCAGCACAAGAACGTAAAGCCGCAGCAATATCAGCTTTTGTGGGCGATTCGCCGTCTAAAACACTAGCCACAGTAGTATTATAATGACCAAGATATTCAGAAATTAGTTCTTGTTTTGCGACTTCTGCTGCCATTCTTTCTTCTTCTGCAATTCTGTCCGCCTCTTGTTGGGCGAGCATGTTTTCGTAATCAGTTTTTGATTGGGTGACATCGGCCTCAGTCACAACACCGTGGCGAAGTCCGCCACCCAGCGCAACAAACCCGTCCGCCTGAGCCTGTGTAATTATACCACCCGCAACCAATCCCGCAAGCAGGGCTGAAGATTTTAGCGCCCATTCTTCCTGAGTCGTGGCGATCTGGGTGCTGCGGGGCTTGTTAAGATGTACGAATAATTCGCTGACCCCAGCGGAAAGTTCTTGAGATGCGCCACCAATAACATTTACCAGCGCGCCCTCCCAGTTGCCAGAGATGGGATTTCTTTTTGCTAATCCCTCAAAGTCAAGGAAGTTTTCTACTTCTGACAGTTGAATGTCCGCATTAGTAAATGAAGATAGAATACCAGCAATTTCTGGGTTTGTTAATCCTCTACCTTCTAAAGGTTTTACATCAAATAAATAATCCATCTTCTTCTCCATGTTAAAATGTACGGTTAAAAGGGCGATTTGTGTGATAAGGCTCGCCACACCTCAGACAACTTTACGCTGCCAATGCTAGAGATTCCTCTGCAATTAAAATTTAGAACCGTTTTAACGTAGCCTCAGTTCTAACTACGGCATGAGATATACTACTTCATATTGTGAGTCGAATCTATTTCGCCCCCGTCAGAAACATACTGAATAAATCCGCCATATCACGCTGCGAACGAAATAGATAATCGTCCAGTATGCTTCTGGTGGAGGCGGCGAAGAACTGCCCTTCGCGTCCTCTACAACATCAATAAAAATCCTTATAC
>CALDGA010000147.1 GCA_937942085.1 uncultured Flavobacteriales bacterium | reverse complement strand
GCTTCAAAATCTTCGTTTTTCTTCATTTCGTTCGAATATACACCGCTGATGGTCTGTGTTTTCGCCACATAACGACCCCAGTGCTGCTCTAAAGCTAGGGAAATTTCACCAAGTGTTGCACGGACTTTGGCTGCGTCCACCGCCATGGCCAGCAAGTTTCCTTGGCCACTTTTCGCACATTGGCTCAGAGCGTCGAGGGCCGCTGCAACGGCTTGGTCGTCGCGATTTTTCTTGAGGGCTTGAAGTCCTTTTAGCTGCTGCTTCAACACTTCTTCACCTTGAACCTCGAGAATATCTATTTCTGTGGATTGCTCGGTTTTGAAAGCATTTACCCCAACAATAATATCGGCCCCGCTATCTATACGTGCTTGTTTTTTCGCGGCAGCTTCTTCGATGCGAAGTTTTGGAATACCCGCCTCTATGGCCTTGGTCATTCCGCCAAGCTCTGCTACCTCAGCCATAAGGGCTTCGGCGCGATCGATGAGGTCCGCAGTGAGCTTTTCCACGTAGTAGGAACCGCCCCATGGATCAGCAGTGTAGGTAATATCGGTTTCCAATTGCAAATGCAACTGAGTATTGCGGGCAATACGCGCGGAGAAATCCGTCGGCAATGCAATGGCCTCATCTAGGGAATTAGTGTGTAGGCTTTGGGTTCCACCCATGGTGGCCGCCATCGCTTCCATGGCCGTGCGCGTCACATTATTGAACGGATCTTGCTCGGTTAAGGACCAACCCGAGGTTTGGCTGTGAGTACGCAGCGCCAATGATTTTGGGTTTTTAGCTCCTAAAGCCTCCATGTGCTTGGACCACAGGTAACGAGCAGCACGCATCTTGGCAATCTCCATGAAGGGATTCATGCCAATACCCCAAAAGAAGCTCAGGCGAGGTGCAAAAGCATCGATATCGAGGCCCGCCGCCATGCCCGTTTTTACGTATTCCAGCCCATCACAAAGGGTATAGGCCATCTCTATATCGGCGGGTGCGCCGGCCTCCTGCATGTGATATCCTGAGATGGAAATGCTATTGAATTTCGGCATGTGTTCGCTCGTGTATGCGAAGATGTCCGAGATGATGCGCATGCTCTGTGTAGGCGGGTAGATATAGGTGTTGCGCACCATAAATTCTTTGAGAATGTCGTTTTGAATGGTCCCACTTAATTGGGCCAATTCCACCCCCTGCTCCATCGCCGCCACAATGTAAAACGCCATGATGGGCAAAACCGCACCGTTCATGGTCATCGAAACGGACATTTGGTCCAATGGGATGCCGTTGAACAGCACCTTCATATCCTCCACCGAATCGATGGCAACGCCGGCTTTCCCTACGTCCCCTTGGACGCGCTCGTGGTCACTGTCGTAACCACGGTGGGTGGCCAAATCGAAGGCTACGGACAATCCTTTTTGACCGGCAGCCAAGTTTCTGCGGTAAAACGCATTGGATTCGGTCGCCGTAGAGAAGCCCGCATATTGACGTATGGTCCAAGGGCGGCCCGCATACATGGTACTGTAGGGTCCACGTACATAAGGCGGGGTCCCCGGAAGGGTTCCCAAATGTTGTGCATCCTTCAAATCCTGCGGGCCATATTCCGGCTGCACGGCAATTTGTTCTGGGGTCATCCAAGATTTGCGATCAGTCATGACTTACGATTTTGAAGAATGTTGAATACGCTCGAACTCTGCTGCGGCCGCCCGGCGAATGGGTTGCAACGGCTCAAATTCCGCTTCTTGGTATTTGGCTTGGTGTTCCGCTCTGGTTTGGGGCGCACGGGCAACATAGCCCTCAGGGAGTGTTTCTCCTTCTAACCCATATAGGTTCACGCCTAAGACCTCACTATGCTGTGCGGCAGCGACCTCTTCGGCGATGCGATCCTGAATGGTGCCACTTCGTAACGATTCAATGATACCGCCCTGTTGACGGATGTCCTGCAAGTACTGCCAAGCGCTCTCGACTAATTCGGCCGTTTTCTGCTCGATAAAATAGGAACCGGCGGCAGGATCGCTGACTTGGTCCAAATGACTTTCGTAGGCAAGCATAAAATGCTGGTTCAACGCCAAGCGTTCACCTTCCGCATCTGCCCAGGCAATGACGCTATTATAAGGACGCAATTGTACTTGATCCGCACCCCCGACGATCGCACCAAAACCACTAGAGGTGGCGCGCAAGAGGTTCGAATGCAGGTCGAACGCCGTTTGGTGCGTCGTAGCCGTTTCACTGTAAATGGTCAGCGGCACCTGTGGCAGGTCGTACTCTTCGAGAAGTTTTTTCCAAAGCACTCTGGCACCTCGAATCTTAGCCATTTCCTCGAAGGGGTGAGTCCCGGCGTTCAAGGCCAACCAATATTGGGTATAGCCCACACTGCCGAAATTGTCGAGGTAGAAGTCCAAATGAGCAGCTACCAGTCCGAGCTGGGTTGCCACGGAGGCACCACAACTTCCATAGAAATTCGCATTGCAGCACATGAACTTGAATTGGGATGGGGTCAAGCGACTGAGCTCCCCTAGTTCGTACATTTTCTCTTCGTGCCAGTAGCCGGTGCGAGCGGCAATTTCCACGGGATCAATGTTGATATAACCTTGGAGTTTATCCACCGGCAGGATTTCCCCGTGAGCGTGGTGCAATAGCGCCTCCATCACTGCAGGTCCATTGCCTTCCACGACTAATCCTAGATTGATGTAGGGCAGTCGAATGTCTCTGAGAATACGGGGCAGGTAATGTTCTTCGGTGAGGTAGAACAACAATCCACTGGCCCCTTGCTTTAGGCGCTCGAGGGCCCAATCGTTGGCTTGAAACTCACGGTCTACGAGGTGCTCTTGTACCATGGTCCACCAAGGTTCTTCCCGAAATCCGGGTTGTTGCGGTGGTCCTTCAGTATATAGCGGTTGAACGGGTGTCCCGTCCGGATAGGTTCTGTGGGTGGATTTACTCATCCTGCTCCGTTTCGTATTCTATGATGGTGATGGTTTCTCCTTCTTTGTGCATGCCAAAGTTTTCTCTGGCGTAGCGTTCAAAGGCTTCTGGATTGGTTTCTAACTGGTGCAGCAACTCGCGCTCTTCCGCCAACGTTTCTTCGTAGAATTCGATGTCGTTTTCGAGGTTTTCTATTTGCTGGTCCAATTCCGCGTGAATGAAATAGTTGTTCGCATCGAGAAAGATCATCCAAATCACAAAGCCCAAACCCGTCAACGCGTATTTGTTGGTGAGCCACTTCAATGCTGGATATTTCTCGAATAATTTCATCCCTTCAATTTACTAATGGTTTTTGGGTCGGCAAGACCTTAATCTACATTCTCTGCTAACGAGGTATCGCTGCCCAATACATCTTGCAATCGAATCAACTCCGCGTAGGCACCGTCGAGCTTCATCAATTCATCATGGGTACCGCGCTCAATACCTTGCCCCTGCTCCATCACGAGGATTTGATGAGCCTTGCGGATGGTGCTCAATCGGTGTGCGATCACTACCGAGGTGCGGCCTTGCATTAATCTGTCCAATGCCTCTTGCACCAATCGCTCACTTTCACTGTCTAATGCGCTGGTCGCTTCGTCTAGGATGAGCAATTGCGGGTCCTTCAACAGGGCGCGAGCAATGGCTATCCGCTGACGCTGTCCACCGCTGAGCTGCACCCCGCGGTCCCCCACCGTCGTGTCCAATCCTTCCGGAAAACCTTCGATGAACTCCCAAGCATTGGCTTCTTTCGCGGCCTGAATGATCTCTTCTTCCGTGGCCGAAGTTTTGCCATAGGTGATGTTCTCGCGTATGCTGCCACCAAAGAGTAACACATCCTGAGGCACGAGAGCCAACGACTTCCGCCAGGCCTGCAAATCATAAGACTCCACGGCATGGGCACCCGTAGAGACCTGTCCGCCTTGGCTCTGGTAAAAGCGCATCAAGAGGGAAG
>CALDGA010000146.1 GCA_937942085.1 uncultured Flavobacteriales bacterium | reverse complement strand
AAGCTCTCAAAAATGTAGTTTTTCCACAACCAGACGGTCCAATAAAACTTACAAAATCACCCTTGTTGATTGTAAGATTAACATCGCTAAGTGCATGAACAGGTCCATCGTTTGTTGCGAATGTCAAATTGAGGGATCGCGTCTCGATGACAGGATCTTGGCTCATGCTTATACACCCGTTACAGGAATACCTGCTCGCACAACAGGTTGTGGACTAGTCAATTCTTTCCATACTGAGCGCGCTCTGTTCACAGGCGCATTTGGTGCTCGAGATACAAACTTGCCGTGTCCCTCCTGAGTTCTAACTTCACCATCGAAAACAGCGACTTGACCACGAGATAATGTATACCTTGGCAATCCTTTTACGTGATGCCCTTCAAACACGTTATAATCTATTGAAGATTCCTGTGTGTTCGCGGTAATTGTTTTTTCTTTATCTGGATCCCACACAACAATATCAGCATCAGCACCAACAAGAATTGCACCCTTTTGGGGATAACAGTTCATAATTTTTGCTATATTCGTGGATGTGACGGCAACAAACTCATTAATTGTTAGTCTTCCCGTTGACACACCATGTGTCCAAAGCATTGGCATCCTGTCTTCTAAACCACCTGTTCCATTTGGAATTTTTGTGAAATCCCCAACCCCATATCTTTTTTGCTCTGTTGTAAATGCACAATGATCTGTAGCAACTACACTGAGCGATCCTGATGAGAGGCCCGACCAAAGACTATCTTGGTGTTTTTTGTTTCTAAATGGAGGCGACATAACACGTCGTGCAGCATGATCCCAATCTTCGTGAAAATATTCACTCTCATCCAGTGTGAGGTGTTGGATGAGAGGCTCACCCCAAACTCGTTTCCCTTGCATCCGTGCCCGCCGAATAGCCTCATGCGCTTCTTCACAGGAGACATGAACTACGTATAGCGGAACACCTGCCATATCAGCTATCATTATCGCTCTATTCGTAGCCTCACCCTCTACTTGGCTTGGTCGGGAATATGCATGAGCCTCTGGACCACTATTACCTTCCGAAAGAAGCTTCGCGCTTAACTCAGCAATGACATCTCCGTTTTCAGCATGTACCATTGGAGTAGCACCGAGATCTGCAAGCCGATTGAAACTTGAAAATAATTCATCGTCGTTCACCATCAGAGCTCCCTTGTATGCAAGAAAGTGTTTGAAAGTATTAATGCCCCTTTCGTTAACAACGGTTTCCATTTCGTTAAAAACCTGTTCACCCCACCATGTAACGGCCATGTGGAAAGAGTAATCGCAGTTCGCGCGAGTAGATTTATTATCCCACCGCTTCAATGCATCAAGCAGACTTTCGCCAGGATTTGGGAGTGCAAAATCGACAACCATCGTAGTCCCACCCGCCAGACTTGCTCGTGTACCACTTTCAAAATCATCTGAACTATAAGTTCCCATGAACGGCATTTCTAGGTGCGTGTGTGGATCAATTCCACCAGGCATAACATAACATCCTGTTGCATCTAATTCTTTGTCTCCACTCAAATTCATTCCAATTTCAATGATTTTTCCAGCGTCAATTAATACATCAGCCTGATAGCTTAAGTCGGCAGTTACAACTGTGCCATTTTTAATAACCGTTACCATTTTGCACCTCTTAGTTCGTAATATTTATCTTAGATTTTGTGTATTGATCATGAAACAACCACCGCCGTTTCAAGGACGGCATGCAGTAATACGTCGGCACCAGCAGTCGCCCACTCCTTAGTGATTTCTTCAGCTTCGTTATGGCTAAGGCCATCTACACAAGGGCACATGATCATTGCAGTGGGGGCAACCCGGTTTATCCAACAGGCGTCGTGCCCGGCTCCTGAGATTATATCCATGTGGGAGTAGCCAAGTTTTTCTGCTGCACTACGCACAGCGCCAACACAGTGATCATCGAATGTTACGGGATCGAAACCACCAACCTTATCAAATTCGATTTCTAGCCCCAGACTATCAGCGACCGACTGCCCTTCGGTCTTCAATCTATTCTCCATATTCTGAATTACAGACAAATCAGGAGATCGAAAATCCACGGTAAATACTACTTTGCCTGGGATCACATTTCGAGAATTTGGGTAGACATCAATGTGCCCGGCTGCACCGACGGCGTGAGGACCATTATCTAAAGCAATCGCATCGACTAATGCGAGAATTTTTGCCATGCCAAGCCCTGCGTTTTTGCGCATATGCATTGGGGTTGAACCGGTATGGGCGTCTTTTCCAACGATTGTTACCTGTGTCCAACTCAATCCCTGGCCATGCGTTACAACGCCAATATCCACCTTTTCTGCTTCTAATATTGGCCCTTGCTCAATATGCAGTTCAAACATCGCGTGCATTTGACGCGACCCAACGATTTCATCACCGACCCAGCCGATGCGCTCTAATTCATCCCCAAAACTTTTCCCATTCGCATCAACTCTGCTCTTGGCCCAATCCTCACTATGCACGCCTGCAAATACCCCCGATGACAGCATTGCAGGAGCGAAACGAGTGCCCTCTTCATTAGACCAATTAGTCACAACAATTGGATGCTTCGTCTTGATATTTAAATCATTTAAAGTTCTAATAAGCTCCAAGCCGCCTAGAACACCAAGTACTCCGTCGTATTTTCCGCCGGTAGGTTGAGTGTCCAAGTGTGATCCAACATAGACAGGTAGCGCTTCTGGATCGGCGCCGGGTCTAGTAGCAAACATGTTTCCCATGCTGTCGACCCCCATGGAACAACCAGCAGATACACACCATTTTTGAAATAATTCCCTACCTTTTGCATCATCATCTGTTAGCGTTTGCCGATTATTGCCACCAGCGACACCGGGGCCAATCTCAGCCATATCCATTAAACTATCCCACAAACGCTCACCATTAATGCGAATATTTTTTCCAGATAACGACACAATAACCTCCCAACTATTCTGAATTAGTGAAGCCAGAGAGAACTCTTGACCAATTGGTTAAATTTAGGTTAACAATCTTGACTACTTGGTCAAGAAATTTTTGCCGGAAGATTGAATGATCCTATCAACGCAAAGAAATCAATCGGGTTCGAAACGGATAGAAAACGAGGCCCTCATAATCACGGCTGCGGAAAAAATTTTTGCTGATATGGGATATGCTGGAGCAACTATGCAGCAAATTGCAGATGCAGCGGGTCTTCCAAAAGCGAATTTGCACTACTATTTTCCGACTAAAGAAATTCTATATCGGAATGTAATCGATAAGATTTTCAATTTATGGCTGGAAGCGGCAGACATATTTGAATCTGCTCAAGGGCCAAAAGACGGACTTTCAAGCTATATTGATGCGTAGCTTGAAAGTTCTCGACATTTTCCAAATGGATCAAAAGTCTGGGCAAACGAAGTGATTCAAGGCGCTCCAATCATTCAAGACTACTTAGAAAGTAGGCTTAATGTTTGGACACAAAGTAAAGCTGAAATAATCGAAAAGTGGATAGCTAAAG
>CALDGA010000145.1 GCA_937942085.1 uncultured Flavobacteriales bacterium | reverse complement strand
AGCTTGAACGAGGTCACCTGCTTAGGACCATTCATCACGGCATATCCGCGCTGGTATACCGGCTTGCCATCATCAAATGGGTTGCTGCGGTCGTACGGGGCGTTGAAAGACTTACCGTAGAGAATTGGCCAATCACCATATTGCTCACGATTGTAGTATGCCAAAAGAGACATGGCATCTTCCGGGTTGTTCTCGTCAATAGGCGTATTCGCATTCGAACGAATGGCCAAAATGATGAAGGTCGAGTATCCCATGACGATCAACATGACGGCAATGATGGCCTGCTGGTACAGCGGCTTGTTGTTCTTCTGCGTCCACAAAATCCCGAAGACCACGGCAGCGGTGAGGATGAGGAAGGCAGCAATAGTGCCCGAGTGGAACGGCAATCCGAAGTTGTTTACGAAGTTGATTTCTAACGTGCTGAACAACTTCAAAACGATTGGAATGATAAAGGCAAAGACCAATCCGAGAACGGCAATGCTCGCCCCATTGGCGATGATAAATCCGTTGCGGGTTGGGTTAGGATATTTCTTGAAGTAGTAGATCATTCCGATGGCTGGAATGGTCAAGAACACGAGGATGTGTACCCCAACGGAAAGCCCTACGAGGTAGGCGATAAGCAACAACCATTTGTTCGCATAAGGATCGTGATCTACGGCTTGCTCCCATTTGAGTACTGCCCAGAATGCGGCAGCCGTGAAGAAGGAGCTCATGGCATAAACTTCACCCTCTACGGCGGAGAACCAGAAGCTATCAGAGAACGTGTAGGCCAATGCACCTACGGCACCTGCGCCCAATACTGCGATGGTGCTGGCGTTGTCCAATTTATCTTGCCCACCCAACAGCTTTACGCCCAAGGCTGTGATGGTCCAGAACAAGAACAGAATACTGAACGAGGAGCTCAATGCACTCAACGCGTTCACCATCAATGCCTGGCTTTCTGGATTAGCAGCGAATTGGCCAAACAAATTCCCCATCAACTGGAAGAACGGCGCACCCGGAGGGTGACCCACTTGAAGCTTTACCGAGGTCGCAATATATTCCCCACAATCCCAGAAGCTGGTCGTAGGTTCAATAGTCATAAAATACGTGATGGTCGCGACGGCAAACACTGCCCATCCGAACACATTATTGAGCTTTTTGTAATTCACTGATTCTCTGCTTTTTGATCTTTTGTCTTGAAAGACCGGGTGTAATCGCCTCGAAAATAAGAAAAACCAACGCCCTATTGGGCTTAGGGAATGTTAAACCACGAAAATTTTCTTTATCTCTTTTTTGAGTAATGCCAATTGCAGTATATTTGCCGTCCCAAATGGGAACGATTGCCCGATAGTGTAATGGCAACACACCGGTTTTTGGTACCGTTATTCTAGGTTCGAGTCCTAGTCGGGTAACTTAAATTAACCCCAAGATGTTGGTTTTCAATGTCTTGGGGTTTTTTGTTGCAAAACCTGTTGCAAAACCAAGTGGCGCAATGCACTGAGAGACAAGGAATTTGGCGTTTGTTAAAAATCTAGAGTCGCTGAATGCAGATGTTTAGCAGGACTGACTTTACTATCGAGAAACTTGATGACGAAACATTTTTCTTCGACATGTCAGTTTAATTAATAGACAAAAAGGTCATCCATATCATATAAGTCACCAACCTCCTCACGGGTAATATCCAAGTAGATTCGGGTTATAGCGGTGGGCAAGAACAAGAAAAAGGCTAGGCTGCGGATCATTTGAGGGGGTTAGTTCAACGAGTAGCCAACGGTAATAGAACCTAGGTAAGCTTCTTCAGGGAAGTAGTTGTCCTTGAAGAGCGGAAGCTGCTCAAGTTTCCCGGTAATCTTTAATTTTTTATAGCCCAATTGTCCCACGAGGGCATAATTAAGCAAGCGCGTATGGAAGCTGTTGGTGCGGATTTCGGTGTAAAAATCCCCATCCATATCTTCGCCGTTGTAGGCGGCCTGGCTGAGGTAACGAATGCGCCCCATCACCCCAAAGCTAATATTGAGGCCTTCGTCAAAAGTGCCCTTCGGGCTAAAATCAAGATGCAAGATGGCAGGTACATCGAAGGTGCCGATGTTCCAATTACTTCTTCGCACATTGCTAAGTCCTGATATAGGGACCAAGTTTGCAGCGCCGAACATCATAGGATCTTTATCAATGGTCATCCCGTTTTTAAAACTAAAGACACTGGAAGCAATGCCCAATCCGGTTTCAAATTGCACAGGTGATTTCACCCCGCCAATGCGTCGCTTTTGACCGAAGAAAATTCGGCTTTCCCAGGATAGCCCGGCATTCATATTGTCCATCGCGGAAGACATGCTTCGGTCGCTGAGGACAAGTGCATTTGGTCCTAGATGAAAGCCAAAGACACCGACCTTGGTTTTTGGGCCATCATCAAAAAAGCTTGAAAAGTCAAAATCGAAATCTTCAAATGTGGTGTCGTAGTGCTCTTGTGAGTACTGGGTAGAATCGGGCCCAGAATAGGCGGCAGAAAAATCGTCATTCCAGCTTAAGGCCTCTTCTACAGTGTCGGGGACGTAGTTTTCAAAAAACGAGGCGGACGCCAAATACAGTTCGGAGATGATCGAATCCATTTTCGCTTGGGCCTCTTCTTTGGTAATCACCCCTTCATTCAAATCGCTGAATAGGCCACTTATTTTGATAGCATGCCATACCACATCCCCCCCAGTGGGAGTAGCTTCCTCAACGCTTTCGATAATGGTAGAATCTGCCGCTGGTGGTTGTTGAATAACTTGAGCGGTCATTAAGGTAGAAAGGGCTAGGGCAGAGGAGAGGAACAGGGTTTTCATAGGATTGTTAGGTTTTATTGGCTCGAACAAGGAGTGCCGCGTGATAAAAAAGTATTTTTACTAAAGATATGGCAAGAAAGCACAATAAACGGGCCAAAAAACGCTCGACCAGCATAGATATCAAGGCCTATGCCCAAGCGCTAGAAGGCGTTTTCAAAAAATACCCGACCCGCAAATTCAATTATAAGCAGCTCGCCGCCCAGTTGGGCTATAAGCCGGCCATGGTCAAAGCCAAGATCGAAATGGCCTTGGCGGACATGGAGCGCAACGGCACTATTTTGATGGTGGACCGTGGCAAGTACAAACTCAAATACAACGCGGTCTACACTACGGGAGTGGTGGATATGGCAGGTAACGGGAACGCCTATGTGGTGAGCCCGGATACCGAAGCGGACATCTTGATTCGCGCCGCGAATTTGAACCATGCCCTCGACGGGGATACCGTGAAAGTGAGCTTGTATGCACGTCGTGGCGGCAAGAAACTCGAAGGCGAGATTATTGAGATCATCAAGCGCAAGCGCATGGATTTTGTGGGTACCGTTGAGATCGGTAAGACCTACGGATTCTTGGTGCCCTCGAGCCGCAAGATGTTGGTGGATATTTTCATTCCCAAAGAGAAATTAGCCGGGGTGAAGCACGGGCAAAAGGCCGTGGCACGCATCCTGGACTGGCCGAAAAACGCGAGTTCGCCTTTTGGAGAAATCATTGAAGTGCTCGGGGATGCGGGCGACCACAATACAGAGATTCACGCGGTGTTGGCGGAGTTTGGCTTGCCGTACAAGTTCCCAGAAGATGTGGAGGAGGAGGCCAATGCGCTGAACCAAAGCATTGACGAAAAGGAAATTGCAAAAAACAGACGCGATTTCAGAGGGGTGCCGACCTTCACTATTGATCCGGCGGACGCGAAGGATTTTGACGACGCATTGTCGCTACAGAAATTGGAAAACGGCCACTGGGAAGTGGGCGTACACATTGCGGACGTGAGCCACTACGTGCATCCGGACTCGATTCTAGACGAAGAAGCGGTGGAGCGCGCGACGAGTGTGTATTTAGTGGACCGAGTAGTTCCTATGCTTCCCGAAGTATTGTCCAACGGGGTCTGCTCCCTCCGCCCGAACGAAGATAAATACACCTTCAGCGCCGTCTTTGAGATGGACGAGGATGGGACCACATACGACCGTTGGTTTGGCCGAACAGCTATTCACAGCGACCGCAGATTTGCCTATGAAGAGGCACAACAGATTATTGAGGACAACCACCCTGAAGGAAAGAAAGCAGATTTCTACGACGCCATCAGGACCCTCGACGGTATGGCGAAGAAGTTGCGTGCCGCACGTATGAGCAAAGGCGCACTCAGCTTCGATAAGAAGGAAGTCAAATTCAAGCTTGATGAGGAGAACCAGCCCACCGGCGTGTACTTCAAGGTCAGCCGCGACGCCAACCATTTGATTGAGGAATTCATGCTGCTCGCCAACAGGTCGGTTGCCGAGTTTATCGGAAAAGCCAAGAGCGGACAGCCCTCGGGCCAGACCTTCGTCTATCGTATCCACGACGATCCGGACCCTACGAAGCTTCAAGATTTGAGCACTTTTGTGCGCCAATTCGGTCATGAGGTCCGCCTCAACAGCAAGACCGCCATCACCCGCAGCTTGAACAAGATGCTTGATGAGGTGAAGAACACCCCGGAAGCCAACATGATCGAAACCTTGACCATCCGTACGATGAGCAAGGCGAAGTACACCACGCAAAATATCGGTCACTACGGATTGGCCTTTGACTATTACACGCATTTTACCTCGCCTATCCGCCGTTATCCGGACGTCATGGTGCACCGATTGTTACAGCACTACCTAAATGGCGGAAAGTCGCCGAACTACGGCACCTACGAAGCCCTTTGTGAGCACAGTAGCGAGCGCGAAAAGGCTGCGGCAGATGCGGAACGCGCTTCGATCAAATACATGCAGGCCGTATTCTTGGAAAAGCACGTTGGCGAGAGCTTCATGGGGGTCATTTCTGGGGTCACCGAATGGGGCGTTTATGTGGAATTAGTAGACAATTATTGTGAGGGGATGATCCGCATTCGCGACTTCCGCGACGACTACTATGTATTCGACAGCAAGAACTTCTGTATCGAAGGTGAAAGCTCGGGAAGAATATATCAGTTAGGAGATCCTATGAAAATCACGGTAAAAAATGTAGATTTAGAAAGGAAACAGATTGATTTC
>CALDGA010000144.1 GCA_937942085.1 uncultured Flavobacteriales bacterium | reverse complement strand
GATTGGGAAACGTCCTCTGAAAAGCAGAGTCCCGCCAAATTCATGGTCAACGCTCCAAGAGGAGCAGATAGTTATTCCTATTTCACCACGGAGGCCAGTGCAGATTTGGCCATTTTTGGTATAGAAAATAACCGTATTGTTTCCAAGGTGGCTCCAATAAACACGGGAGCTAATGAAGCGCGTTGGTACTCGCATGAAGATAAACTGCGCACCTATAAATTTGGTGTAGGGTCCATCGATTTTACGGTGGATGAGGTGGTCGATTTAGGCAACAGTTCTTCAGCTACTTACCCGGATCTAAGCAATGCGGAGAGCATCATCATCGCCCCAGATTCCATGCTCAGTGCCGCACATGATTTGGCAGTTCTAGAACGAGCGACGGGCATTGATGCAGAGGTGGTTTCATTGGAGTATATATATGATGTAATGAACACCGGGAACCCTGATATCGGGGCTATTCGAAAGTTCTTGGTCCGATTATATAACGACTACGAAAAACTGCAATACCTCACCCTCTTAGGAGATGCATCCTACGATTATAAAGCCCAATTACCTGGGCCCAAATCCAACCTCATTCCCACGTACCACACCAACGCGAGTTTTTCCTTGTACAGCTCCTACATCACCGATGATTACTACGGCTATTTGGACGCCGGTGAAAGTGTGAATTGGTTTGTGGACGACCTCGACATTGGTATAGGAAGGATTCCCGTTCGCACTGTTCAACAAGCCGAACAAGCGGTGGCCAAAATCGAGCAATACCTCACGGCCACGGAGCGTTTTGGTCCATGGCGCATGAACGCGCTTTGGGTGGCTGATGATGTGGACGACGGTTGGGAAAAAGAGTTTGAAGTGGTACAGGACCGATTAACAAAAGAATTGGACACCATCCGCACCGAGCTCAACAATATCAAAATTTATGCGGACGCCTTTTTACAGGAAAGTATGCCTGGATCGCAACGCTATCCTGAGGCGCGTCAAAAACTCTTCCGCGAAGTAGAAAATGGGGCGCTCCTGGTGAGCTACGTCGGCCACGGAGGAGAGGTAGGATGGGCTACTGAGCGCATTTTGCAACTCGAGGACATCAACGCTTGGGAGAATCAAACTACCCTGCCGGTGTTCACCACCATTACCTGTGAATTTGCCAGATTCGACGATCCAACCAGAGTAAGCGCTGCAGAACAACTTCACCTAAACCCAATGGGCGGTGCTATCGCTCTTTTCTCAACCACAAGAAGCGTCTTCGCCACGAACAGCACCTACCAACTCAACGAGTTGCTCAACAGAAATATGCTGTTCCTCGACCAACCGCGCTTGGGAGATGTGATTCGCACGACAAAGAACAACAACATCAGTGGTGACAAAATCAAATTCTCGCTCTTGGGAGATGCGGCACTCCCGCTAGCAAGGCCGGAAAATGGATTGGTTTTCGACTCTATTAATGGAGTGGCGTGGGATCAATTTAGCGATACGATTAAAGCATTGAATTGGGTCCAAATCAAAGGAAGCATCCGCGACGATAACGGCCAAACCCTTACCAATATCAACGGTCGCGTATGGCTCCAATTCTACGACAAGGCCCAGAACGTCCAAACTAAAACGAACGACAACCGAGGCGGCGCCTTCAACTTCACCACCCAAAACAACGCGGTGTTCAAGGGGCAAGCAACGGTAGTCAATGGAGCATTCACATTTGAATTCCGCGTGCCCTTGGACATCAACCTGAGTGTCGGTCCCCCGAAGATTGCCGCCTATGCGACGAATTTTGAAAGAGATTTCTGGGGCGCCTCCCGTCAACATTTGATCGGCGGTGTGTACGACGGGGTGATCACCGATAACGAAGGACCGGAAGTGCGCCTATATATTAATGATACGAATTTCGTGTCCGGCGGCTTCAGCGATCCTGATCCTACAGCCCTTGGATTCTTGTACGATGAGAGTGGTATTAATGCGGTTGGATTGGGAATTGGGCACAACCTAAGCCTCATCTTAGACGGCCAACCGGTCAACGTTAACGACTACTACCAGAGCGCCATTGACGACTTCACGCGCGGCAAGATCACCTATCCTTATTACGACCTCGAATACGGCGAGCACACCTTGGAGCTGCGCGCTTGGGACGTGCTCAATCAATGGGGCTACGATAGCATAGCCTTTGTGGTGGTGGATTCCGAGAAGCCGGTGCTGAACCAATTGCTTGCCTATCCAAATCCCTTCCTCGATGAAGTGAACTTCAACCTGAGCCACGACGAGAGTGGGGAAGGCGGCACCCTCATTATGGATCTATTCAACAACGAAGGCCGAATTTTATGGCACAAGGAGGAAAGCCTAACCCTCATAGGATCGGAGACCTCATTGCCTAGCTTTAAAATGTCGGAAATTGAAGGTGGACGCCCAGGTCCTGGTTTTTACCATATTAGGGTCCAATTCACTCGAAATGTTGACGGAAAATCTGCCGCAATACAAGAAAAGCTCATTTATATACGTTAAACTTGCGCTGCGACAAGCGTTAACCCAACTATGAAGAAACTCGCATTCCTCTCTTTAGCATTAGTTTTTGCCTTCCAATCGAAAGCGCAAAGCAACCTTAAATACAACGTAGTCACTACTGCCGTACCTATTCTATTGGTTAGC
>CALDGA010000143.1 GCA_937942085.1 uncultured Flavobacteriales bacterium | reverse complement strand
GGTATTTCGGACAATCCTTGAATCATGATTTCACGTCGCTTTTTGTATTCCTCATTGAAACTGTCAACTGCATCATCACAAGACAATGCGACACGGGCGGCTTCCATCATGAAGGTAGGAATGTGAGAAGCCGAATTCGCCTGAGATTTCATTGCCGCCTTCATTGCTGCACTAGGACCGGTTAGGAATCCAACTCTCATTCCAGTCATAGCCCAAGATTTCGACCAGCCGTTGACAATCAACGTCCTTTCAGTTCCACCTTCAATTGAGGCTGGGGATACGTGCGGGTAATCCATCCAATTCAGCCGGGCATAAATCTCGTCAGAGACAATCCAAAGATCGTGCTCAACTGCAATTTCTACAATCGCCTCAATTTCTTCGGGTGTGTAAACCGCACCGGTTGGATTGCATGGAGAATTAATCAGAATCATTGTGGTTTTATCGCTCACTGCGGCTCGAATCGCCTCAATATCTGGATGGTAATCGTCCGGCTTTACCGAGACGTGAACTGGTACCGCTCCGATGAATTGCAACATTGGCTCGTAACTCGCCCAAGCCGGAGCTAGCAATATTGCCTCGTCGCCTGGCATTGTTGAAATCATGAATGAGTATAGCAAAGCCTGCTTTGCACCAGGCGTAATCAAAACATCATCAGCACTGATTTCGAGGTCTTGGTGCTCGGCCAAATAGTCGGCAACAGCCTGACACAGTTCTACAGAACCTTGACCTCGCGTATACTTGGTTTTACCAGCATCTAACTCGGAAATCGCAGTATCGATAATCTCCCTTGGAGTATCAAACCCTGGCTCACCCACAGTCAACCGCACAACTTCTGGGCCAGGGGGTTGTAGATATGGAGCAAAGCCAACTCCAAGGCCCTCATAGCGCGACGAGACCTTAGGCATACATCGACTGAGTGCCGACATCCCTTCAAGATATGCAAAATTAACTCAGATAAATCTCACTTGGATCATCTGCGTCCACCAGAGCGACCGCCGCCAGAGCGACCACCACCACTTGAGCGACTTCCGCCACCAGAACTGCTTCCCCCCCCGGAGCGTCCTCTGGTTGAATGTCCACCACTCAAACGACTTCCACCACCGGATCTCCTAGTTCGGGTCGAACTAACTCTCCTACTTGGCTTTCGATAATGAACTCCAGGCCCGTGATTGTACCCCCATCTATTTCCATAGTTATTATTGATGATTGTAACATCATCACCATCATATCCACCATGGTGAACAACCCCATTTCTAGTCACGTAGTTACCTGGAGGGGTGTTGTTTAATCTAACGACGACAAATGAGATTATTACCAATATGAACATCAATCCCAAGCAGCAAAACCAGGTAATCGAAAAGAATCCTTCGGGAGCGTCCCCTTGTCTGTATGCTTTCGTTGTATCTTTTTGATCAACCATGACGATTAGTGTCTTTCCGTCACTGTATTCGTTCATTATTTCCGAAAGACAAGTGTTTCCTGAATAGATGCCGAAGAAAGCAGCGCCCCCGCTCCAACCATCGAGAACTCTAGTGGTGATTCGGCTAGAATTATCCAAAGGGTCGGGATAAGTAACAGTGAGGATCGCTTCACACTCGTAATCTGTATACAAATTAGGACCCTCAGCAAAATGATACATTGTTTCTGTCCAACGGGTAGACTGCGAATCTCCCAGTGTAATTGTGAATGCCTGAAATTGGCTAGGGTCGGATTCAGCGTAATAGATAGGAATAATATCTCCTATCTCGTAATGTTGTTCCATATACGCCAAGCAGGAGTATGGTGTTAGTATCGATGGTGTATATGCCCAACTGTTGTATTCGACACCACTAACATTCCATGTTAGGTATAGATCTGCATAGCATTCGTACTCGTTAACCCAGTAACTATCACAATACTCGTATCCGTCTTCATCAGTATAGCAATCTTCGTACCAACCGCTCAAATCATCCATGAACCAACCAGTTCCGTTAATACCGTCTCCTACAATCTCTGCCTCTGCTTCAATCCAGAAATTATCTTCTTCCGCTACGATGGCAGCTGAAACCTCGGTGTAGGTTGACTCATTGATTAATCCGAACGTCCATATCGTGGAAATGATCAGAGCAAAAACGATTGCAGAAATCACAAACAAGGCCTCCCCTCGAGTCAACCACCAGAATCCGAGAAATCCTTGACTTCCGCTTACTACTGGAGGCTGAGGACCAGGGAGGATATCTCCACCACTAGTTGTAGATATCCTCGGCTTTTTATTTCCGGAATCAGTGTACCCAATTTCTTCTAGAAAATTGTCTATATTTTCTCGTCCAACAATTTCCTCTTTGGGAGAATCTTCGACCGTATTTTGAGGTGGACTAACTTCGTCTTCAGCAGCCACAGGGTCTGGAGACCACCACTTGTCATCCTGCTCACTCATGCTTTATTCATTATTTTCCAATAATTGCCTTCTTTTCAAGTCATGCTCGGAATTGACATTTTTATTAAAAAAAACAACCTCAGATGGTTTGTACTTGGTTTAGTTTAGTTGAACCTTGTGTATAGAAAGACAAAAGGAAGTAAAGCAAAACAACATAATCCAGAAAATAACAAAATCCCTCCAGTATGTAATGGCGGGTACTGATACGCCTTCTTGGGATCCTCCACATTGTAGTAAATCTGAATCCCAGCACTATGAGCAAAGACCTCGTTTTCAACAAAACTGACACAATCTAATTCAGCATCGCGATAATAATTTTCAGTGTACACTTCCCATCCATTCAATTGTGTTGTGTAATTGACGGAATCGACAAAGTGATACAAATCGAAGTCTGCCCAACACTCAATTTCAGTCCAATAATCACATCCGTAATCGTCACAACTCTTTGCCTCATATATTTCGTAACCCGCATATGATGCTAGAATAACCGCTTCATTTTGTTCGTAAGTAGGTTCAGATGGGATTAGTAAT
>CALDGA010000142.1 GCA_937942085.1 uncultured Flavobacteriales bacterium | reverse complement strand
GGTAACTACGAAGCGAACAACGCATACCAAGGTATTCAAAGTAATTTCTCTGCCTACTACAGCGAAGAATTCAGCTTGAATGCGCTGACTAAGGTGGTTGCGGGATTGCGTGCTGAGCGTTACGACCAGTTCTACACCGGTGTCGACCAACAAGAGGCCGCTGCACCGGGCACCGGTTTGAATTACCGTTGGGCACCTGTGTTGAATAACTTCAACCTCTTCCCCACGGCCTCGTTGATTTATTCCGTTAACGAAAACACCAATTTCCGCTTGGGAGCGTTCCGCACCGTGGCTCGTCCATCTTTTAAGGAAAAGAGTGCAGCACAGATTGAAGATGTCCTCACTGGCATCACGTTTATCGGTAACCTGGATTTGGTCAACACCATCATCAACAACTTGGACGTTCGTTATGAATACTTCATGGAAGGTGGACAAACCATCGCCATTTCTGGATTCTACAAGCACTTTACCAACCCGATTGAATTGGTCGCCTATAGTGCCGCCGCGCCTTCGAATTTCCAGCCTAGAAACGTAGGAAATGCAACCGTAGCCGGTGCTGAGTTCGAGGTTCGTAAGAATTTAGGCTTCTTGGGACTTAAGTATTATGAAATCAATTCAAACCTGTCGTTGATCTATTCAGGGGTAAGTCGCGATTCTAGTGAGTACGCTGCACGCGTTGCTTCTGCCCGTACAGGTGAGGTGATCGATGAGATTCGTCCTATGCAAGGGCAATCTCCATACTTGATTAATGTCGGCTTGAACTATAACCATCCCGAAAAAGGATGGCAAGGCGGGTTGTTCTACAACGTTCAAGGTGAGAAACTCTACATCGTTGGTGTAGCCGATAATCCTGATGTTTTCGAAGTGCCTTTCCACAGTTTGAATTTCAACTTGATGAAGAACTTCGGTGAGGACCAGCGCTACCAGGTTGGCTTCTCAGTAAACAACATCATGGACGATACTCGTGATCGAATTTTCCGCAGCTACAACAGCGCAGAACCAATGTTCAGTACTTGGGCACCGGGAAGAACCTTTAAATTGAGCTTCCGCTATTCGTTGTAAGCTACAAGACAATACCTAATTTTGAACCGTGCCCTAAGGGGTGCGGTTTTTTTATGTCCAATTTCTCCCACATTACACCCGCAAATTTCGAAGCCGAAGCGCTGAAGCTTTTCTATTGGCAGCGGAAACACAATGCGGTGTACGGCAAGTTCTGCCAATTGTTGGGCAGAGATTCCGCTGAGATCCATCGCATCGACCAAATTCCGTTTCTGCCGGTGGAGTTGTTTAAGGGGCATGCTGTGGTTTGTGGGAATTGGACCCCGGAAATCACCTTCTCCTCGAGCACCACGACTGGCGGCACGCCTTCGCTACATCACGTCCAATCCAAAGCACATTATGAAAGCGTGTACGTTCAGGGCTTTGAGCGGCAATATGGGCCCATCGAAGATTGGACCGTTCTGGCCTTGCTTCCCTCCTATTTTGAGCGCAGTGGATCGTCGTTGGTGATGATGGCGGAGGGAATGATTGAACGCTCGAGGGATGCGCGAAGTGGCTTTTACCTCTACAATCACGCGGAGTTGTTCGAGCGCTTGAGGGAATTGGGCACTGAGAAAAAGCCTACCCTTTTATTGGGAGTGACGTTTGCCTTGCTTGATTTTGCCGATTTTCTTGGCGATCAACCCCTCGATTTTCCGGAGTTGCGCGTGATGGAAACCGGCGGTATGAAGGGGCGCAAGAAGGAAATGATTCGCGCAGAAGTACATGCTGATCTGCGTAGGGCTTTTCCCGCATCGGCAATTGACAGTGAATATGGAATGACTGAGCTCATGAGCCAGGCCTATATGAAAGATTCTGGGGCATTTGTTGCGCCGGATTGGATGCGGGTGTATACACGTGATATTGCGGATCCCCTCTCCTCTCCTCAGCAGAACGGCTCGCGGGGTGCCTTAAACGTTATTGATTTAGCAAATGTCGACAGCTGCGCATTTTTAGCATTAGCCGATCAGGGCCAAGTCTTTGAAAACGGTACATTTGAGGTCTATGGAAGATTAGATCACAGCGAAATACGCGGGTGTAATTTGATGATTAGTCTATGAAATTGAAACTGATTTTCGCCCTCCTAGGGTGCACATTATTGGCCCAAGGCCAAGTCATTCGTCGCTCCGCCGACTTAGCTAAAGATGGAGGGCACCTTACCCTTCATGATAGCGTACGTATTGCCGCCTATGATAATGGTCCCGGCACATATGAAGTACACCTGCATTGTTGGGTGCACGAAGATTTTGTCAATGTCATTGATAAGCGTGTTATGGCTGAAGCGGCATTGTTTTCAGAAAAGCTGGATACCCTGGGCAAGGTTCGCGATAGCTATCCTTTGGATTCATTGTGGGAGAGTTCCGCTAGACGCAAGTCCAATTATTACGAAGTGGTGCTTTCAGGCACGTTGAACAGCCGCCACATAGAGCGACGAAGCTTCCCCACGTATATGCTGGAGCAATTCTTTTCTGAAAAGCGAGTGGGCTCGATGAAGGAAAATTTGGAAAATGAACTGAAGAAAAGCGGTTGGGAAAACAAGTCTTTCGGCGAATACGGTGCTTGGGCCTTCCTTGACCACCAAAGAAATCCGGGCAAACCTGAACTCCAAGCCCTGTTCATCTTCCGCGGCAGTATGCCTTATGTCCTGATCAATAAAGGAGAACTTTTCGAATACCCCAAGCTCAAGCTCACCGAAGACAGAGATTATGGGACGTTCTACTTCTTCCAAAGACCTAACGACAGATTCCTCTCCGAAATAGACGATATCGTCATGGACTATGTACAGTTATAAAAATTTTTGCTTAGTCGACGATGGAGATCAGGAAGTAGTTTTTCTTCCCTTTCTGCGCGATGATCAATCCGCCGGCAACCACATCCTCGTCGGATAGGGTTTTGTCCAAATCCACCTTGCTCTTATTGATGGCTACACCATTGCCTTGCACCATCTTGCGCGCCTCACCTTTTGAAGGAAAGATCGCAGTGTGCTCTGCCAAGGCCTCAATAATATCCAAGCCTCCTGCAAGCGCCGCACGGGACAATTCAAACTGTGGCACCCCTTCAAAAACACTCTCCAACGTGGCACGATTGAGCTTGCGAAGCTGCTCTTCTGTAGCCTTGCCAAACAGGATCTGTGAAGCCGCCTGAGCATTCTCGAGGTCTTCTTTGCTGTGCACGCGCTCGGTCACCTCTTCTGCCAAGGCCTTCTGAAGCTTGCGTTGATCTGGGGACTCATTGTGTTCTGCGATCAACGCCTCGATTTCTTCTCGAGATTTGATGCTAAAGATTTTAATGTAGTTCTCGGCATCGGAATCCGCCACGTTCAACCAAAACTGGTAGAAGGCATACGGCGAGGTGCGGTTCGGATCCAACCAAACGTTGCCGCCTTCGGACTTCCCAAATTTGGTTCCATCTGCCTTTTTAATCAACGGTGTGGTCAATGCATGCGCGGAGCCACGGCCCAATCGACGAATGAGTTCCGTACCTGTGGTGATATTGCCCCACTGATCTGAGCCGCCCATTTGTAGCTTCACACCATTGTTTTTCCAAAGGTGGTAGAAATCATAGCCTTGAATGAGCTGGTACGAGAACTCCGTAAAGCTCATGCCCGTCTCCAATCTGTTCTTAACGCTGTCTTTAGCCATCATGTAATTTACACTGATGTTCTTACCAACGTCGCGAATGAAACCTAGGAAATCAAACTCCTTGAACCAATCGTAGTTGTTGACGATTTCGGCGCTGTTGTCCCCGCAATCAAAGTTGAGGAACTTCTCAAGTTGCGCTTTCTGACAATTCAAGTTATGCTGTAGGGCTTCTAGGTCCAGGAGGTTACGCTCTGCACTCTTGCCAGAAGGATCCCCCACCATTCCGGTGGCACCCCCGACCAAGGCGATGGGCTTATGTCCGGCGCGTTGAAAGTGTACGAGGGTCATGATCTGCACCATGTTCCCTACCCCCAATGAATCTGCCGTTGGATCAAAGCCGATATAACCGCTGACCATTTCCTTGGTCAACAATTCTTCAGTTTCAGGCATAATGTCGTGCAACATGCCTCTCCAACGCAGTTCTTCAACAAAGTTTGTATTCATGGGTCGTCCCTTTGAGTTATCGCTTGAATGAGTCGCTAAAATAGCCATCATTCGTCATCTACGCCTAACTCTACCATTAAATCTGGGTTTTGAAAGAGGTAGGCACGAAAGCGGAGGTCTTTGGGCTGAAAAAGCTGGAGGCCATCCACTTCTAAAGGGATTTCAAGGCTAGACTCGTCGAGGTCGACAATGCAAAATTCTTTGCGGGTAGAAGACCAAAGAAAAGCGCCCATGCGATCGCGACGGTCTTCGAGGCAATATTCAACGATGTCCCACTCGTAGAGCATGCGTTTGTCTATATCAAACAGCCCTACACTTTCATCGACTTTATTGTGTTCGATTTTGATGCCTGACCACCAGAATTGGTCCCTAGAATAGAAATGTGATCGACTGCCTATTTTACGGGCATAGCCCACCACTTCATCTTCGTGGCGCAATCGATATCTGGTTTCTAGGGTAGTATCCATCACCCCTAAAAACAACGCCCGGAGCAGAAGGTTCTGTCCGGGCGTGATATTTATGAGTACAATCTTATTTCTGGAAGGCTGAGATGCCGCGGTCCATCCATTCGATATAGGCTTCGATATCGAGATCTGCGCCTCTTGTTTCGATCAACGGCTTGAGGTCGTCGTGCCCAAGGAAAACATACAATGGCTGGCTTACCGCCCCAAAGTTCACTTCCTCAAACTCGCTCCACTTGTTGCCGATATTCTTGATTTTGCGGCCCGTTACTTCGCTGATGTATTGCTCTTCTTTCGGGAACTCCGTGCGCTCATCCACATATAGGGAAATGAGAACAACTTCGTCTCTCAACCTCTTGTGAACGCGCTCGTCTACCCAAACGTTTTCTTCCATCTTGCGACAATTCTGACATCCCCATCCGGTGAAATCTATCATGATGGGCCTACCTACCTCCTTGGCGTAGGCCAAACCGGTATCAAAATCATTGAAACAAGGCAATCCGTTTGGACAATGATCGCCATGCTCTACCTCTACGGCTGCAGACTCACCCGCGCCCACCATGTTGATCACCGGTTGCGCGTAGGCACCGCTTTTGCTTTCTGCATAATGCTCTGGCGGCGGGAATCCTGAGATGAGTTTCACAGGGGCACCGAAGATTCCTGGCAACATGTAGAAGCCCAAAATCATAAAGACCATTGCAAAACTGAGTCGTGGAACTGAAATAGTGGTTACCGGGCTATCTAGTGGCATGCGGAAGGCACCCAAGAGATAGAAGGCCGTGATAAAGGCGATGGCTACCCAAATGGCGAGGAACAGTTCACGCTCTAACCAATGCGCTTGCCATACCAAATCTGCAGTGGACAAGAATTTCAAAGCGAACGCTAGTTCCAAGAATCCGAGGGTCACTTTCACGGTGTTCAACCAACCGCCTGATGACGGCAAAGAGTT
>CALDGA010000141.1 GCA_937942085.1 uncultured Flavobacteriales bacterium | reverse complement strand
AGTACAGGTATCTTTGACCCAAACGGTATACGAAGTATTGGGTAGCAAGCTTGTTAGGCCATAGGCCCTATTCGTCGCTGTAACGCGCGTTCCGTTTCCTAGAGTGTATCCTGTTACACCGTATTCCAATGCCGAGGTAGCAGCATAGCCGTTCCAAGAAATATCGGCGCTGTTATAGGTGATGTTGTTGGCCGCCAAGGTCGGTGTAGGACAATTGGTCGGCTCGTCAATCTTAACATCATCCAAAGATATGGCCGCCTGGAAGGTAGTCGCCGTACCTGTTTTAAATGCCTTGAATATGATTTGAACGGTATCTCCTTGATAGGCCGCTAAATTAATAGTAGCCTTGGTCCAGTTTGCACTGCTTGAGCTTTGTTGCTGACCTGTGATGGTCAATAACGTAGTAGCAGTAGATCCCAATGGCTTGATGAATACTCTAAACTTATCGATGTGCGTGCCGTACATGTGGTACCAGAATGTCAGCTGCGGACTCTGCAGCGTATCTAAGTCAATGAGCGGTGTTCTCAGCTCAGTATCTGCAGTCGAGGTAAACGGCGTTCCACTACGTGCAAAGACATAACCTCCATTTCCGGAGGTATGATCTCCTGAAGGGCCAGTGTTAAAGTAGTGTGCTACACTTCCGCCACCGGTCCAAAAATAATCAGTGGTGTCATTACGAAGCCAACACTCGTCGATATCGCCGTTTTGATCGGGCCAACCTGGCCCTACCCATGTATTGGAGTTCGAGAAGGTCTCGGTGAATGGGGCCGTATAATAGGTACAGTTCGTCGTAAACCGAGGTCCAGGCACCCATTCACTTACATCTCCGGCCCCACACGAATCGCGTACAAACCATTCGTAAGTGGTTTGAGGCGATAGCATTGGAATCCCTTTGTTACTTGTATTTGCCGTGGTCCAAGTCCAACTAGAAGTGCCCACCTCGCGGTAACGGATCTGATAATTCGAAGCGCCGCCACTGCTCCAATCTAATTGGGCAACTTGCACGCCTACTGCGGTTACGGCAGTATTGTAGGGCTTCGGACAACTTGGTGCATTGTCAATTTTCACATCGTCAATGGCGAATTGCGTGTAGAACGAGTTGCTACTATTGGTGTAATCAAAGCGTATCCGAACCGTATCACCCACATACGAGGACAAGGAGATTATTTTCTCAGACCAAGCAGCATTTTGACCGCCATGCGTGGAACCGCTCGTATCCCATAGTGCTGACCAAGTACCTCCTAATGGCTGAACATACACATCAAAATCTCCCATACTAATACCATAGCCATGATACCAAAAAGAAAGCTCAGGACTTGAAAGCGTATCTAGGTTGATCCATGGCGAAATCAAGCGTGGATTAGTACCAGAAACAAAGGTCGAGGTGACCTGATTATACATATACTGGCCATTCCCAGTGGTATGATCACCTGATGGTCCCGTTTGGGTCCAATTAAATGCTGGTGGTCCCGGTGTCCAAAACTGCGTAGTTGAACCCTGATCTAACCAACATTGATCTAGATCTCCCTGAACATTCCAAGTACCTGCGGGATCCCAAGAATTAGCCTCAAAGTCTTCCTCAAAGGGCGCTGTGTAAAACGAACATTGTGTGGTAAAAACAGTGAAGTTTGACCAGCTCGAGGTATCCCCTGCTGAACAAATTTCTCGAGCACGCGCTGCATATGTCGTATTGGGATTGAGTCCGGATATAGTCGTCGGCTTGGTAGATGAGGTAGTGATTGTACCACCTGCCGGAGAAGTATTTCCCTGTTTGTACTGCACTTGGTAAGCCAGCGGTGAGGTATTGAGGGAGGACCAATTAATTTGTGCCGACGTCGCCACGATATTTGAAGAGGTCATCGAGAAAGGCAAATCACAAGATGGTGTTTCTTCCACCAAGATGTCGTCGATACAAACACGAGAATTGGTCCACCAAGAAAAATTCACGTCGCGCTTCGCAGAAAAACGAATCTGAATGGTATCACCTGCCCAGTTACTTAAACTCTCCACCTGCTTGCGCCAAGCGGAATTCGAAGAAGTAAACTGATTAGAAGCGGTCGTTGAATTCACCGTATGAATTTGAGTCCAAGAATTGGTGCCCACCTTGCGTACACGTACATCCAATAAATCAATATCTGAACCGTACATGTGGTAATAAAAGATCAACCTCGGCAAAGAATCGTTCGATAGATCAATAGGTGGTGTCACCAGGTGTGTAACAGTGGCGTTGGTACTGGTGGCTCCAGTGAACCAACCTTCCGCAACGGCATAACCTCCGCCATTGCCTGGCGTATGATCGTCTGCGGGCCCAGAGTTTAGGGAACCCAAAGACGGCGGTCCGGCCATCCATAGATAGTTGTTACTCGTCTGCAATCGAGTCCAACAGTTAGGAATGGAACCACTATTGTTCCAGTTGGTTTGGGGGACCCAATTCGTCCCTTCAAAATCCTGCGAATACGGGGTGCTCTTCACACACTGTGCAGCGGCCGGCTGAAGGACAAACAACATGGCCAAAACGGCTAGGTGAAACCACGAGTTTTTCATACGTACAATTATACCACAACTTTCGTACCGAAATGCCAACAATGAGTTAGCGTAAGTGTTCAATGAACTTGAGAATTATCAGTAGATTTATCCAGTGAAGAAATTGTTCATATTCTTAAGCCTACTAGGCCTTCAGCTATCGTGCTCCAGTCAGGTATTGGCGGTGATGAAATACAATGGCGGTGGGGATTGGTATGCTAATCCGACGGCATTAGAAAACTTGGCTTCCTTTTACAACGAAAATTTGAACGGAGCGTGTCAAGTACAAGACCATATTTCCCCCGCAAATGTGCTCACCTCCGGCATCTCTTTTCTTCATGCCACAGGTCATGGCCGCATCTTTTTCGATGCGTTGGACGTTCAAAATTTAAGAGCTTTCGTGGAGCGCGGTGGATTCCTACATATTGACGACAACTACGGCATGGGTGAGTTTGCCCGTACTGAGATGCAAAAGATTTTTGCTGACCAAAAGGGCCAGCTTCTCCCTTCAGATCACATCATTTTCAAAGGGCCATATCCATTTCCTGAGGGCCTCCCTAAAATCCATGAACACGACGCCAAGCCTCCACAAGCACTTGGTTACTTCCTCGAAGGGGAATTAGTCGCTGTGCTTACCCTAGAATCCGACCTAGGAGATGGCTGGGAAGACCCAGAAGTGCACGACGACGATCAAGAGACTCGTGAAAAAGCACTAAAAATGGGCGCAAACTTGTTACATTGGGCCTTAACACGAAACACTGAGCCATGAGTTTATTCCAACTTCAACCCATCGCAAAAGCCGCCTTGCAATTGCTCGGTGTCGCGCTAGGCATCTACACCTTATTCCTGATTCAAGGGGTGGTAGCATATGCACTGATCGCATTGTACATCAGTGTATTAGGCCGACCGCTTTTCAAACTGATACAAGACAAGAGTCCCTTAGGCAAGTATATTGGACCAACTGGGAGCGCAACGCTCACCATGCTGGCCATCGGAGCGGTGTTTTCATTTATTGTATCGTGGTTTGTGCCTATGGTACTAGAGGAATTCTCCTTCCTGCGCACCATTCGCTATGACAAGCTTATCACGACATTAGAACAGGAAATGACCCAATTCTCGAACTTACTCGCCAACCTCGGTATTGATAGCCAGGCGGAATTGCAAAAGATCAACCAAAGCCTACAACACTTTGCCAGCGTCGAAGCTATATCTGGTGCGGTTCAAGGGGTTTTGGGATCTGTTGGAAACGTCATCATCGGGCTGTTTTCCATCGCCTTTATCAGCTTCTTTTTGATCCGCGAACAAGAATTGGCCCATACTTTTATTGATTATATCACCCCAAAAAAGCACCACAATAAAGTAGACATTATCGTTCCACAGATCAAGCGAATTGTAACCCGTTACAGCTTCGGGATTCTCCTGCAAATCACTGCCATCTTTACCTTGCTCTCCATCGGCATGACCCTGATCGGCGTGGAAGGAGCCATCGTTTTGGCGTTGACCGCGGCGATTTTCAACCTCATTCCGTACGTAGGACCTATTATCGGTGCGACGCTTGGGATTTTGCTCAGCATGGGACAGCTATATGCCCTCGGCGCTGCTGATCCTACCGTAGATCCGGATTTGGTGCAGGGCCTCTACCTCTTAGTAGGTTTATTCGCAGTGGTCCAATTATTAGATAATATTGTATTCCAACCGTTCATTTTCAGCAACAGCGTTGGAGCCCATCCACTCGAGATTTTCATTGTCATCTCAATCGCAGGCACCTTACTCGGTATTGTCGGTATGATTTTCGCCGTTCCGGCCTATAGCATCATTCGTGTGGTCATGAATACGGTTCGCGACGAATTGAATCAAGGCTCCTAGCCATGGCGCAACCCCAGCAACAGGTACATCCTGAAGATTTCTCAGACCCTTCCGCTTGGGCATGGATCGCTGATCATGAAGGAACTTCTACAGCTGATTTGCGTCTGAAACACGGGCTTGAACGCCCCTACTTTAGTTGGATCAGCCAGTTAGAGGCCAAACGTAAATATGCCCGAAAATTCGGGCCCTTGTTCGAAAAACAATGGCTCTTCCCCACCGGTCTTCCGCTGGAGCAAAGCAGTAGTTATGCGACGGCATGGTTCAAAACAACATTGGTCACTACTCCTTATTCCATAGACCTCTGTGCAGGCATGGGCATAGACAGCTGTGCGCTATTGCAGCGCCCTGAGCTCAAGGAGCACTGGGCCAATGAATTGAATCAGGATCTCGCGCAATTACTCCGGCACAATCTTCCGACCGCCAAAGTGTCCAGTGCACCCGCCGAAGAACTTTTCACAGCTATTGAAGCTTGGAAACAAGACTTAGGTATAGGTCCCGAGGACCTAACAATTTATTTGGACCCTGACCGCCGTGCCAGTGGCAACAAAGCCCACAGCCTCGAACATACTGTGCCGCACCTCCCGTCCTTACAAGGACAGTGGTTGGAATGTGCACATACGGTAGTATCGAAACACAGCCCCATGGGTCCCTTAGAGGAACTGAAACAACTGCAGGGCTGTGCGGACATTTATGTGGTGGAATTGCTCGGAGAGTGTAAAGAATTGCTCTGTGTGCAGCGAAAAAATTGGGCCGAGGCGCCCAACATACATACTGTGGTCATTTTGCAAGAAGAAGATGTACGCCTCTTCACTAGCAATACCACGGTAACCCCTACCTCCCATACAGTTCAAATACATACTTATCTCGTCCAGCCCGGTCCTGCGCTGTCGAAAAGTGGTGGACATGAGGAACTCCTTGGTGGGATGGGTGCGAAAAAATTGGTCACTGGCAATTTGTATACTTCTGAGCACATGCCCGCACCAAACCAACTGTATGAACGTTATGAGGTTATAGAAATAGCGAAGCCTTACAAGCTTCAAACCCCTGTGGACAGGGCTGCCATTGAGCGCATAGGATTCCCTGAGCACCCGGATTTAATTCGGAAAAAGCTAAAGATTAAAGAAGGGCGAGAGATGAAGATTTTCGCAATGAAATTGGGCACTCAGAAACAAATGATTCTTGCGCGACGCCTTGATTGAGGCATGCTTTTTGAATCGTAACTTAGTAGTATGAAACTCCGTCAATCCCTTTGGACTCTTCTTATGCTCTGCGCAGGTATACTGCACGGACAAGAGGCGATTTTTGTCCCAAACGAGGGGCAATGGAACGGTGAGTTTCAGCACAAGCTTCCATTGAAATACGGCGCCCTTTTCTTCGAGCCAGGGTCTGTACAAATGGTGCTTCGCGATGCGGGGCAAATTGAAGATTTACGAGGTCACCACATGCATGAGGCAGGCTTGAGCTTACCAGTGGATCCGCTGCGCACGCACGCGGTGCGAATGTCCTTCATTGATGCCGAGCCCTCGGAAAGTCGCGGTGCACAAGAAACGGGATATTATCACAATTACTTCTTAGGCGAGGATCAAAGCCGTTGGAAAGGTGGAGTTCTACCGCACGATGTATTGGTCTACGAGGACCTCTACCCTTCAACTACACTAAAGTTTTACGCAAAAGACAGCCACCTGAAGTACGATTGGCAGTTGCGAGACCCTGAGGTTCTTTCTCAGATTAAATGGACGTACGACGGCGCCACAGGAATCCAATTAAACCCTGAAGGAAGCCTACAAATCCAAACCTCAGTCGGTGAATTCATGGAAAGCACACCCGTGGCGTGGGGCTGGAAAAATGGTGAGCGCATAGATTTCGGCTGTTGGTACACTTTAATAGACCAGGAAATAGGCTTTGCCGCGGAAGATGAAGCCATGGATTTGGATTCATTGGTCATAGACCCGCAACTCATATTCACTTCTTTTAGTGGTTCCTTGACCGATAACTGGGGATTCTCTGCCACCTACGACGATGCCGGACGGTTATACGGCGCGGGTGTCGCCTTTGCTACAGGTTATGTGGCCTCCACCGGTGCGTTCCAAACCACCTATAATGATCCCCCTGGCATCAATCTTGGTTTTAATCCTGATGTAACCATCACGGTCTTCGAGCCGCAAGGCACCACCATGCTCTATGCCACCTACCTAGGGGGAACTGCTCCGGATCATCCGCACAGTATGGTGGTCAATAGCAACGACCAACTCATTGTGATGGGCACCACCGGGAGTTCGAATTTCCCAACCCAAAACCCTGTACAAAGCAGTAATGCTGGCGGTAACGATGTGACCATCAACGGGTACGAGTTCAAAAAATCGGACCTTTTTGTGACCAGATTCAATACTTCAGGTACAGCAGTTCTAAGCTCTACTTACCTCGGCGGAACCGGCAACGATGGACTCAACACTGCGATCATTGAGAACTACGGAGATGCCGCCCGTGGAGAAGTCGTGGTCGACGCATCCAACAATATTTATGTGACCGCTTCCACCAATAGCACAAACTTTCCGTCGACTAACTGTACGCGTTGTTCGAATGCCGGCGGCCAAGATGCCGTGGTCGTGAAGTTAAATTCCTCAGGAACGTCATTATTATGGTCCAATTATTACGGCAGCACCAGTGATGATGCTGGCTACAGCCTCAAATACCACAATGGCGCTATTTTCATTACTGGTGGGACCGAAGGCGGAAACCTCCCTTCCACAAGCGGCGGATTTAAAAGTTCCTACGGAGGTAATACGGACGGCTATGTGGCCAAGTTCAATGCCTCTACCGGTGCCTTATTGCAAAGCACCTATGTCGGAACCTCTCAATACGACCAAAGCTTCATTCTAGACGTCGATAAATTGGGCAACGTATATGCCTTCGGCCAAACATTGGGCAACTACCCCATCACTACCGGTGCTTGGGGCACCCCACAATACCGAAAGCAGTTCATTCACAAGATCAGCAACGACCTAACGTCTAGCCAAGCCTCCACAGCCTTTGGATCGCCTTCAGGGAGCTTAAACCTAGTGCCTACGGCATTCAATGTGGACGACTGTCTAAACATCCTACTCTCCGGTTGGGGAGGAGTCACCAACAACGGCTATTTCCCCACAACAGTAGAACAACTCCCCGTGAGTGCGGACGCCCTTCAAAGCTCCACCAACGGATCGGACTTTTACTTCATGGTATTGACCAAGAACTTCGGCTCCTTCAAATATGGAAGCTATTTCGGGGGTTCTACCTCAGCCGAACACGTAGATGGAGGAACGAGCAGGTTTGACGAGCGCGGTAGAATTTACCAAGCCGTATGTGCCGGTTGTGGAGGTAATGATGACCTTCCCACTACCCCAGGTGCCTTCAGCGAAACGAACAACAGCAGCAATTGCAACCTCGGGGTCATCAAATTAGATTTTGAAACGAGCATTGAGGCAAAAGCGGAAATTGACCTGAATTACCTGATCGATACCAACTGTTACGAGCTGACGTTGAAACTCGACAACAATAGCGTCAATGCCAACGCCTATTTCTGGGATTTCAACCAAGGAGACACGTCGAACCTCAAGGATCCAGTGGTTACATTTCCGAACCTCGGTACGTACAACGTGATGCTGGTGGCCATTGATACGGTATGCGATAGCTATGACACAACCTTCATAGAAATCATACACGATACGGCAAGTTTCCCTGTGACGGATTGGGTGGCGAATTACGTGAGCTGTGACCTCCTGCGAGAGGTGAACTTCATAGAACAATTGGCTGATGCTGATTATTACGAATGGGACTTCGGGGACGGACAAAACCTCACCACTACCTCTAGAAACATCGTACATACCTACCCAGCCTTTGCTACCTATACCGCCACAGTTACCGCGCGAGACAGCTTCTGTGATGTTAGCGTAGATCAAAGTTTCCTCATCGAATTTGACGACGATGCGTCGCTTCCCACAGTGACAGTAACTACCGACAGTTGCAGATACGGCGGCGTCGACGTGTTCTATCAAAACGTAGATAGCACCATGCTTTTCGAATGGAACTTCGCCGGCAACATTGATAGCGGCATGATCCCATCCTTCCGTTATCCAGAAAGCGGATTGGAAGAAGTGTACCTCACCATCACAGATACGCTCTGTAACCGAAGCTATACCTTCGATTTCTTAGCCGATATTATTCGCATTGACGGGCGCGTGTGGATTCCTAATGCCTTCACTCCAAACGGGGATAAAGACAATGAACTCTTCGAGATTTCGGGCAACAGTTGTCTTGAAGACCCTGTATTTGTGATTTTCGACAGCTGGGGTAATGAAATCTTCCGCTCCGAAGATCCATTCCACGAGTTCTGGGACGGCACCTTCAAAGGAAAGCCCGTACCTCAAGATGTATATACCTACAGGTTTACCGGTGGCAAAGAGGTGCGCATGGGCACCGTGACCATCATCAATTAAGCGGGTACGTAGATTTCCTCCAAGACATTGAGGAACGCATCAACGCAATCTTCCGAATTGAATTTGCTGAAAGAGACGCGTACCGGCTGGTAGTTCGACGTCCAAGCTCCCAACGCACGAATGACATGACTGCCTTGGTTAGAACCGCTCGTACAAGCCGAACCACCGCTGACATTGATGCCTTTCATATCAAAGGAGAACGTGAGCATATCGTTCGCAGATTTCGGGAAGGCTATACTCAAAACCGTATATAAACTCTTGTCCAATTCTGCACTGCGGCCAAAGAACTTCGCATTAGGGACGATGCGCTTCACACCGTCAATCACGCGTTGCTTCAACGCCTCCACTTTCTTTTGATCCTCGGCCATCTCTGTGGTGGCAATCTCAAAAGCCTTACCCAAAGCAACAATACCGATGGTATTTTCTGTCCCTGCGCGCATATTGCGCTCCTGTGCACCGCCTTGGATCAGTGGTTTTATCTTCAATCCGCTGCGCACATAGGCAAAACCTACACCTTTTGGACCGTGTATCTTATGTGCTGAGCAGGTTAAAAAGTCATACCCTACCTCTTTCACGCTGATGGGCAAATGCCCCATCGCCTGAACAGTATCGGAATGGAATAAGGCGCCATGTGCCTTGCACAAGGCACTAATTTCCTTGACAGGATTCAAATTGCCTATTTCGTTATTGGCGAACATCAAGCTCACCAACGTCTTAGGTCCATCCTTTAGGAGCGCTTCAAGCTCCGCCAAATCAATATCTCCAAATTCGTTTAAGCTCAAATAGGCAGCTTCCACTTCCCCGCGCTCCACCATAAACTCCACAGGATGACCTACAGCATGATGTTCGATGGTGGTGGTGATGATTCGCTTCACACCTAAATCACGAACACTACAGAACAACGCCATGTTGTCGGCCTCCGTTCCTCCAGAAGTAAAGAAGATTTCACCGGGCTCCGCTTCAAGTCGTTGTGCAATGCGCTTACGCACTACCTCCACCTCTACTTTGGCGCCACGGCCGCTAATATGTGTACTTGAAGGATTACCAAAATTCTCCATCATACGTACCATCTCATCTTTCACACGAGGCTCCAATGGTGTGGTGGCAGCGTTATCTAAGAAAATGACTTCCATGCTCTGTTTTTAGGTTCCCCAAATATAAGGCTTACGCTAATTCTTCTATCTCCTTCATGAAGCGCTTGCCCAATGTGGTGGCTTCATCCGCGGAAGGTGCTTCAGTGTAAATGCGGATAATGGGTTCTGTGTTGGATTTTCTCAAATGCACCCAACGATCTGACCATGTGATTTTAACGCCATCAATGATACTTAATTCTTCATTCGAATAACGTCCAGCAATGGTTGCGAGAATGCCATCGACATCTAATCCTGGGGTCAATTCGATTTTCTGTTTGGCCATGAAATACTGAGGATAACCTGCGCGTAATTCGCTCATGGTCTTTCCAGATTTGGCCAAGTGTGTTAAAGCAAGGGCGATTCCCACGAGTGCATCACGGCCATAATGCAATTCCGGTAGGATGATTCCTCCATTACCTTCTCCTCCGAGCACGGCACTTGTTGTTTTCATTTCGTTCACCACATTCACCTCTCCTACGGCGGATGAGCTATAGGTCGAGCCCTTAAATTCTGCTAAATCGCGTAGGGCTTTGGAAGAGCTCATATTACTCACCACATGCCCTGGAGTGAGCGAAAGCAAATAATCGGCCACTAAAACCAAGGTATATTCTTCGCCAAACATGGCGCCTTTTTCATCAATAAAGGCCAATCGGTCCACATCCGGATCCACCACGATGCCAAGATCATAAGATCCGTTGCTTACCTCATCGATAATAGCGCCCAAATGCTTCTCGAGGGGCTCTGGATTGTGAGGGAATCTACCGTGCGGTTCAGGATATAGGTTGTGGTGTGCTACGCCCAATTTATCGAGCAGCATAGGAATGGCCACACTTCCAGAGCTATGTACCGCATCAATGGCGACCTTGAAACCGGCGGCTTGTACCGCGGCTACATCGACTGAAGGTAAGGCCAATACTTGGTCAATATGCCAATCCATCCCGTCCTCACATGCCGTGAGTTTACCTAGATCGCCTACCTCGGCAAAACATAAATCCGTGCTTTCTGCCAATCGCAAAATTTCAGCACCATCATCACCAGAGACAAATTCACCCTGCTCGTTCAAGAGTTTTAGTGCATTCCATTGCTCCGGATTGTGTGATGCAGTGAGGATAATACCACCTGCTGCGGCATACCTAGGAACAAGCATTTCTACCGTTGGCGTCGTACTCAAACCTGCGTTAATTACATCAATACCCAAACCTTGCAACGTGCTAATGACCAATT
>CALDGA010000140.1 GCA_937942085.1 uncultured Flavobacteriales bacterium | reverse complement strand
GAAATGACAGCCATCATGTAGAAAGGGACTTGTTTTTCGTACAGATCACATAAAATATTGTAGGTATTATATGCCAAATCCTTATCTCCTTTCTCATAGGCAATGGCGGCTTTAAAGAGCAGGTATTTTTGGTAGTTCGGTCGCATTTGCAGGCATACCTCGAGGTCGGCCAGTGCAGCATTTAATTGCCCCAAAGCATAATTTGCCTCTGAACGGAAGAAATACAAATCTTCGCGTTGCCAACGCTTGGAAATAGCAATGTCGTAGTGACGCAGCGCATCGGCCGGCTGGGGCGTTTCCAGGCTCATGTAGGAGCGGCCGATCAAGACATTGTCCTGACCACTGAGCGACTGGCCTTTGGGTGAATATTCGATGATTTCGGTGTATTTCTTCGTGTTCCACAACCTCGAGATATAGGATTGGCCTGAACTTTGGAATACAGCACCAAACAAGAGAAGAAATAGAATTATTTGTCTACGTTTCATAACTTAAAATTCAGCGGTTGTTCTAGGTCCCAATTCGCTTTGAGTTCAAAGGTTTGTTCGGGCAAAATGAATTCCCCACGAAGGTTGTTGAACCAAGAGGCGGGGGTCCAATTCGAATCTAAATTCTCATCTACAAATCCCTTGAACGTGTACTTGCCCGGCAACAAATTGCCCAGATCTATGTAGGTTGTATCCCACTGTCGTGCGGGATGAAATATGAAACTTGCCTGGTATCCGCTTTCGTGCAATAGCCATCCATACGTAGCGATATCTACACCAGGTGCCACCAACACCAAGTGCCCCAAGTTCTCCGCTTTTGCGGTGTCCAATACGGCGGCAATGGAATCCATCAACCCCTCTTTTGGAGCTTCCGGAGTCTCAAACGTTGTGTTGAAATAAGGCACCGTAATCAAGGAAGAATCCATCCCGGTCGGGTGGTTTTTTGACATGCCGAAAGGCTCCGTCTCCCAATCCCACGTCCCATTGAAATTCACGTCCTCAAAGGCCAAAATATCGAAGGTTTGAGCCGGCATGTAGGCGAAGGAAAAATTCCCGTCTTTGTCGGGAGTGCTGCTAAACACCGCAGTGCTTACGGTATCTGTTCCGGCAGGGATCAGCCAGATGTTTAGTTTGTCGAAGGGCGTCGTTTTACCCGGAACAATGGTCCCTTGCAAACGAAGGCTGTCGATATATGGTCCCGTGCTCCACACGAATTGAAGATTTGGGTAGGCATTGTTTTCGTTGAGGTCGCCCACGGCGTCGCCGAGTGAAATGCGGTAGGTGGTATTAGGCAGTAATTCCTGCGGTTCCCACTGGATACTTAGACGCTTGCCTTTGATCTCGGCCTCGATGCCTTCCAGGGCGGGGGTCGTGGTCAATGCAGTGCGCAGGTTCTTGGCCTGAATGTACTCGTCGAAAACGACCTCGGCGGAGTTCCCGGACCAGTTCAAAGTACCCATGGCCGGGCTTTGAGCGACAATGGTTGGCGGCGTTTCATCACGTGGTCCTCCCTGCGGCTGGCTCTGAACGGCGCAACCCACGAGCAAGAAGGCGGTGAAGAAAGGTAGATAGTGTCGCATGGATTCAAAAATCGCGATTAAAAGTGGTTTTTCGCTCAATTGGACCCTCCTTTCCTCGACAATTTCTCTACACTCACTCTTTGGGCAACATTGCGAGCTATCATAGGACCAATTATTCTGTACCTTTCCGTTCTATTCAAAAATTTCACGCCGTGAAAAAACTACTACTAACCCTTGCCTTAGGCGTTGTGAGCTTTGCTGTTCAAGCACAGACCTATTGTACGCCTTCGTATTCCACAGGATGTACGTACGGAGATGATATCGACGACGTATACATCGGGAATTTCTCAGATACAGCTACGGGCTGTACCTCGTCTTCGTACTATAACGTACAGACTTCGGATACCATATTTATCCAACAGACAGTACCTACTTCGGTATCATTCACCTCGAACTGGTCGACCCAGTACTTCGCGGTGTGGGTGGATTTTAATGATGACGGTGATTTCTCCGACAGTGGGGAACACTTGTGGTCAAGCCCTACCAACGCGTGGAGCTCGACGGTAGGATCGATTACCATCCCATCGACAGTGAGCTTGGGTTCTTACCGTTTGCGCGTGCGTTCAAACTATTCTGCCACGATCGGTGCGTCCGAAAGCTGTAGCAACTTTACCTACGGTGAAACGCATGATTACACGGTAACAGTAACTACGCCGCCGGCATGTCCTGCGCCAGTATTGGCCAGCTTAACGGCAACAGATACCACAGCGACCATTACTTGGACAAGTAATGACACTGTCTTCAATGTGGACTATAACGTGATGGGTTCTTCGGCAGTTCCAACCACCATTACCGTGTACGACACCATGGCGACCATCACCGGTTTGAGCCCGAATACTTGGTACGAATTCTACCTAGAAACAGATTGTAGTGGTGCGGGTAACGGGTACAGTACAACGGTAGGTCCATATTCAGTGAAAACATTATGTGCTGCTTTGAGCACGCCTATTTACGAAGGCTTCGATAACGATTCTGTGGGTTCTTACCTGAATCCAAACGCACCATCTTGTTGGTACTACGTAGAGGAATCGGGAGCACTTGGTTACGGCTATATTAACAACGCTACTTGGAGCATCTCTCCATTGAGTAACTCCAATTATTACTACCTCTACAACTCGTACGATGCAGCCTACGAAGCGCTCGTGAGCCCTGCTATTATTGGTTTAGACAGCGGTACGAAGCAAATGGACATCTGGCTCGCAAACACGGGTTGGTCTGTAGGAAACGACGTTTATGTGGGTACGGTGAGCTCGCCATCGAGCTTGACGAGCTTGGACATTATCGATACGCTTTCCGTGCCAAACGGAGGTACTTGGACCAAATTCACCGTGTACTTCGACTCGAGCACTGGATACAACATGTCAGACGATCACATCGCGATCGCTTCATCTATCACCAGTACTTATAGCGCGGTATATATTGAAGATATCTTAATCAAGGACGCGCCTCCTTGTTTGCCGCCATCGGCCATCGGTGTAGGCACAGTGGGCATGGACTCGGCTCAAATTATCTATAGCGCGAGTGGAATCGCGACTTGGTTGGAATACGGCCCTCCTGGATTTACGCAAGGAACAGGTACCCAAGTCCAAGTCACAGGTTCGCCTGCGTGGTTGACCGGTTTGACCTCCAACACGACGTACGATGTGTATGTCCTTCAAATGTGTTCGGACAGCACCATCTCTCCGGGATACGGTCCTGTATCCTTCAAAACAATGGCTTGTTCGCTATCGCAAATGTGTACGTTTGACATCGAGTTGACGGATACTTGGGGCGATGGATGGAACGGTGCCGAAGTAGAGATCTTGAACTCTAATGGAGGCGTTGAATATACTCTTGGGGCCAATTTCACTACGGGTACCAGCTACACCGAAACCATCAGTCTGTGTACGGGCGGATCCTTCACCATCGTGGTATCAGACGACGGTAGCTACCCAAGCGAGATCGGATTGAACGTCATCTCTGGCGGTTCGACTATCGATTCGTACTCGGCAACTTCTGCTACCACTGTAGGAACACAAATGGCAAGCTTCAGCGCAAACTGTAATGCCCTTTGTCCTACCCCGTCAAACTTGACGTACAATGCGGGTAAGAACGATGCTTCCTTCACCTTCGACAAGAACGGTGGAACGGGAACTTACGTATACCAATGGGGACCTACAGGATTCCTACAAGCCACCGGTACCGGGTTCACGCCGGGTATTGACTCGACTACTTCGAACAACTTCACCATCACAGGCTTGGCTTCGAGCTCTTGCTACGACGTGATCATTATCCAAAACTGTGGGGCAAACGGAACCTCTGATACTCTAGGCCCAGTGGCTTTCTGTACAGGAATGTGTGATACCACAGACCTTTGTGATTTCACCATGAGCATGTACGATACTTGGGGTGATGGATGGAACGGTGCAACCGTTGATCTATACTTCAACGGTGCCTACGGCCAGACCTTCGGGTCAAACTTTACCTCTGGCGATAGCTTGATTATCGACTTCCAAATCTGTGCAGGTACAGAAATCGCTGTGGTTAATGGCGCACAAGGATCTTACCCATCAGAGGTATACTACACCTTGAGCGGATCCAACGGTCAAAGCGTAAGCGTTTCTTCAGGAAACTTCAACGCCGGTCCAGTGGATACCCTAACGGCTAACTGTGTGACGCCATCGTGTGCCACGCCAAGCAACCTGGGTGTAGCCAACATGGGAAGTACTTTCGCAGATATCTCTTGGACGGGAGGTAATGGTACGTTCATCTACCACTACACAGCTTCAGGAACGACCAACACCATGATGGGCACCTCGACTTCGGCGATGGCTTCAATGACCGGTTTGGCGCCTGTAACGACGTATTTCTTCGATGTTGCTGAGGTTTGTGCCCCAGGCGATACCTCATTGAAAATGCACTACACGTTCACCACAGACAGCTGTTCGGCCATCAACGTGGGCAACCCGAACTACAGCATTGATAGTATCGGTACCAGCTTTGCGGACATCACCTTTACTTGGGGCGGTGCTTCAGGCTACACCAGCTACTTCATCAACTTTGGTGACGGTTCTAATGCTACCGGTACGGGCAGCACACACAGCCACTCGTACACGGCCAATGGTCAGTACACGGCAGTGTTGAAGCTATATGGCGATTGTGATACTACTTCACAGCAGATCTTCGTGAACATCCAAGGCATCGGTTTGGAAGAGCAAGCAGCTCAATCTATTCTTATGTACCCTAACCCAACGACCGGCTTGATCCACATCAGCGGAACCGCCGAACAAGGGGAAGAAGTGCAGATGCGCGTGATAAATTACGTAGGTCAGGAGTTGTTTAACTCGACCATCACTACCACTAATGGTACCTTCGAAAAAGACTTTGACCTCAGTGGTTTTAGCAGCGGAACCTACCTAGTAGAAATCCGCACGGCCACCGGTATGGTTCAACGTCCATTCGTGGTAAGGCATTAATCCTCCTTGGCCAGGGCGAGCAAGTACAGCTGCATCTTTGGATCGCGCTGCTTGAGCAACTCACCCGCCGCCAATAAAGACGAGCCCGTTGTTAGGGTGTCGTCAATCAATACCACCAGCGCGCCCTCCGGGGCGCGCTGGTCGTTTAGGGCAAATGCGCCGGCCGCATTGCCCCACCGGGTGAATTGGGAAAAATGGACCTGGCTCTTGCGGTGCTCGCGCTTGACCAGTAGCTCCATGACCTGGGCACTGCGGCCGGCGGCCTGAAGTCCGACCGCGCATCCGCGCGCGAGGAACAGACTCTGGTTGTATCCCCGGCGGCGGAGCCGCCGGGGGTGGATGGGAATAGGGCAGAGGATAAGATGCGGCGCGGAAGTTCGTTGTAATAGGTGTGGAGCGAGGATGTGGCGGCCCAAGCATTGGGCGAGGGGATAATTGCCTCCATATTTGAGGGCATAGCAGAGGATTTGCACTTCGCCTTCAAAGGTTAAAGCCGCTGAAAACGAGGCTCCTATGGTGGCCCCAAGGGGCTGGAGTTGGTGATTCAATAAATGTGTGGTCCGGGGGAGGTAGTCCAAACAGATTTGGCATACGCTTTGCTCATGAAGGGATAACAAGGTGCCACACTGGTGGCATTGACTAGGAAATACAAGCCTTGTTAAAAAACTTAAGGGTTTGGAAACCATAGGCAGAGGAGGATTTTTTAGTTTCGTTGTTTAATAAGTTAAGATTGAAAATCAGATGAGTACCGAAGAGGGAAACAAGAAATTAGGTTGGGTCGTAGCGCTATTGGCTGTGGCCGTATTGGTATTGGGTGGATTGCTTTACTTGAGAAGTGAAGAGAAGAATACCCTAGAGCTTGAAAAGCAAGCGTTGACCATTGAATTGTCCGACATGAAAGCGGATCTATTATCACAAATGGGCGCGAATGACAGCTTGAACGGCTTTATTCAGTACGAAACCCAACGTTTGGGTGCCTTGATCGACAGTATCAACACCGTAAATGTTCAAAACAAAAAGCAACTAACAGCGTATCGCAGCCGTATCGCTGGGATGAAGAAGCAGAACGATGCTTTGGTAGCCCAATTGGACAGCACGAACGCAGCCTATGCAGCATTGAAGTTGCGTGAGCAGATGATTACGGATAGCTTGAACAATGCGATGGACGCGAATGCGAATTTGCAAGGTCAAAACACAGGATTGCGCGAGACAGTAGAGAAAGGCCAGCAATTGGTTATTGCCTCTTCAACAGTTCAGGCCGTTCGCATCGCGAGCAATGGCAAGGAGCGCAAGACACGTCGTGCGAAGCGTGCGGACCAATTAAATGCGTGCATCACCCTCGCCAAAAACCGTATTGCGCAGCAAGGTGAAACCACCTTGTACGCGAAGTGGATCGGTCCAAACGGCAAGCCAGTGGACGGTCCTGAAGCAAATATTGCCGTCGTTGGCGGTGAGCGCTCGAACTTCAACGGTTCGGCGACCGTAAACTTCATGGGCGAGGCTACAGAGGTCTGTATTGCTGCAGGTCGTGCGGTTGATGCACCTGTACAATTGTCCGCAGGTATCTACACTATCGCAGTAATGACAGATAGTTACTTGGTAGGAACCGTCGCGGTAGAATTGAAATAAAAGGTTCCCAATTGTATAATTGGATCCAAAAAACAACTTGCTATGAAGCGCATCATTCTCCTTGCAGTGGCTGGTTTTTTAACCACCTCTTGTGTGAGCACCAAGGTGCACCGAACCCTTCAAGAGAAGTACGATATTCTCACCAACGAAGCGGATCAACTACGCCAACAGAGTGAAACAAGGGCGGCGGAGAATACTGAGCTCCAACGCGAAATAGGCGAAGTCCGCCGCACCGTCAACATCCTCGTGGAGGATACGACGGCATCGTTTGAGCGCATGCGCACCTTGCAAACGAAGTACGACCGCCTCTCGAAGCAATACGACTACTTGCTCGACAACAACAGCACACTCATCGCTGCAAGCGCCCGTGAAAACAAGGCGTTGATGGATGAGATTGCGACGATGCAGAGTCGTTTGCAGGCGAAAGAAGATAGCTTGAATACCGAGCGCCGCATGTTGGAAAAAGGACGTGCCCGCATGGAAGAGCTCGAGCGCATCATTGGCCGTCAGGACAGCACCGTGAACTACGTGCGCCAAAAGGTGGCAGATGCATTGCTCGGATTCACCGGTAAGGGCTTGACCGTGAATATGCGTGACGGAAAGGTGTACGTGAGCTTGGAAAACAGCTTGTTGTTTGCCCCAGGGTCTTGGGACGTGGCGCCCAACGGTAAAATTGCCTTGCAAAATTTGGCGGGCGTATTGGCGGAAAATCAAGACATCAGCATCTTGGTGGAAGGTCATACGGACAACGATCCATACCGCGGTCAGAGCCAAGTGCGCGACAACTGGGACTTGAGTGTAATGCGTGCCACGAACGTGGTGAAGATCTTAACGACCAATGCGTCGCTAGATCCTAAGCGTATTACGGCAGCTGGTCGCGGGGAATTTGTGCCTTTGGTGGACAACGATAGCCCGGCGAACAAGGCGGTGAACCGTCGTACGGAAATTATTTTGACTCCAGATTTGAGCGAGCTGGCCAACCTCTTGGAAGGCGGCGAGTAAGATGGATTAGAATTGGGCTTGGACCAATTCTTCGATACGTTTCAATCCCACTATGGCAATGTCGTAGTGGGATTTTTCTATTTGGTGGTGTCCGCTGATGTAGATTTTATCGAAGCCCAATTTCTCCGCTTCCTTGATCCGCTGTTCCACACGCGTGATGGGACGTACCTCACCGGTCAAACCTACCTCGGCAGCAAAGCACACTTTTCCAGAAATAGGCTCGTCCGCATTCGAACTCAAGATGGCTGCCACCACCGCCAAATCCAATCCCGGATCGTCAACCTTCAGTCCGCCCGTTACGTTCAAGAACACGTCTTTTTGGCCCAACCTAAAACCACACCTTTTCTCCAATACAGCCAACAACATGTTCAGCCTGCGCGTATCAAAACCAGTGGTAGACCGCTGAGGTGTTCCATAAACAGCTGTGGATACTAGGGCCTGCATCTCGATCAACATAGGGCGCACTCCCTCCACCATCACGGCCACGGCGTTTCCACTTAATCCATCGTGCTGTTTGGTCACGAGCAAATCGCTTGGGTTTTCCACTCCATACAGTCCTCCTTGCTCCATCGTGTAGAGTCCTATCTCGTGCGTGGAGCCAAACCTATTCTTATGTGCTCTGAGAATTCGGTACAACAGATTGGGGTCACCCTCAAACTGCAAGACTACATCCACCATATGTTCCAAAATCTTCGGACCGGCAATACTACCTTCCTTATTGATGTGACCAATGAGTAATACCGGCGTCCCCGTTTCTTTCGCGTAACGAATAAAGCTTGCGGTGCTCTCCCGGATTTGAGCTACAGAACCCGGCGTACTCTCCACGTGCGGCACATGCAAGGTTTGAATGGAATCCACGATGACCAAATGTGGTCTTACGTTCTTTAAATGATTGAAAATTGCTTCGGTCTTGGTCTCGCTGAGCAAATACAATTCACTCACGGCCTTGCCTATACGTTCCCCGCGTAATTTGATTTGCGACGGGCTCTCTTCCCCAGAAATGTAGGCGACTGTTCCAGTAAAACTCAAGGCCAGCTGCAGCAATAAGGTGCTTTTCCCTATGCCTGGCTCACCGCCCAAAAGAGTCACGGAACCCGGAACTATTCCCCCGCCCAAAACACGAGCAAACTCATGATCTGGTACTGGAAAACGTTGCACAGAGGTGTGTTCTACATCTTCAATACGGATGGGTTTTGCCGCGGCGCTGTCCCCACTCCAAGCCCGGGGATCCGGCTTACTCTTCACAGCAATCTCCTCGACGAGCGTATTCCATTCCTTACACCCCTGACATTGCCCCATCCACTTGCTGTGCTGGGTGCCACATTGAGTACAAACAAATACGCTTTTCTGTTTCGCCATAAGGAAGAATTATTTTCTTCCTGCAAAATAGAGAAAAACAAAGCCCAAGGCGCCAGTAATGACAAACATTAGACTTTGCGAACCATGAATAAGAGTAGCGAAGGCCATACCATCGGTTTCGGAGACTCCTAAAATAATTAAGGCACTACTAACCAAGTAATGGTAGGTACCCCATGCTCCAGGAACGGGAATAATAAACCCTAGACCAGCTGCGACACTGACAAAGAATGCTTGCTCAAACCCAATATTTTCGAATCCACTCAATAGAGTAAATCCTACTGCAATGGTTGCAACGTAACAAGACCAAATGGAAATAGAGTAGAACCAAAACAACGCCTTGTTGTCCACCGTCCTTAAACTTTTTATCCCTTGAACTACGCCAGCGGTCAAGCCTTTAAGTTTTTGAACCAGTTTCCATTGACCCCAATGCTTTCGGGTTTTGATAATCATCAAGGTAAAAAGGAGGAAAGTTATTACATATAGCGAGATACTGATAGCTGTTAATTCAGGGAGTTCAGGCCCCTTTTCTGATAACAAATCACTTAACTCTTCCCTAGATATTATTAGCGTGCTGATAACCACAACTAAAAACATCAATAGGTCTACCATCCGTTCTAAGACGACAGTACCTAGTGATTTATCTATGGGTACTTGATTCGTTCGCTTTAAGGCAGTACAACGTATTATTTCTCCAACACGTGGGGTGACTAGATTGACCAAATAACTTAGTGCTACTGCAGATACTGCGCTGGTTCCGGTTACTTGGTAGCCCATGCTTTTCATCATTTGTACCCATCTTAACCCCCGGAAAACCATTGCCAAAAACCCAATAGCAATAATTCCAATAAGT
>CALDGA010000139.1 GCA_937942085.1 uncultured Flavobacteriales bacterium | reverse complement strand
TCCCAAAATCCATCAACTTGACAACCCCATCTCTGCTCACAAGAATGTTGCTCGGCTTTACATCCCTGTGAATCACTCCCCTTTGATGAGCATGGTCAAGAGCAGATGCAACTGATTTCAAAATCGCAACTGCTTCATCAGGATGGAGTTTTCCCCTTCTCTTCAGCAAAGAAGCCAAATCTTCTCCGTCAACATACTCCATCGCCATGAAGACGAAATCACCATCTTGACCTGCTTCGTAGACGGTGACGATGTTTGGGTGCTGAAGAGATGCTGCTATTCTTGCTTCGTTGATGAAGCGGGTGATAACTGTTTCGTCTGATGCGAGGTGAGGTGATAGGACTTTCAGTGCGACGAATCTTTGAAGGAAGGGGTCTTTTGCGAGGTAGACTATTCCCATTCCGCCTTTTCCCAAAACTTGAACTATCTCGTAACGACCTATCATCGTTCGCCCCATCACTTTCGTTCACCGTCCTTGCCATCACCACCCTTAAGCCTCTGTTTTGGGAACAATACAGCCGTCAGAAAATTTGAATTGTCCTCAACGCATGATAAGCACACCGCTTCCTCAAACACCTTTGTTCTGTTTCCATAACTTTTATGGGATGGTGAGGCTTCCGTTCCGAACTATTCGTGTTGCCATCAAGCCTTCAATTTTCTGCCGCAGGCTGAACAGAAATTTGCATCAGGCAAGTTTGGATGTCCACAGAAGCGACAAAAGATTGTCTGCTTTTGCTCTGGCGATGATACAGGGCTTGGTCGTGTTCCTTGCTTGAACCGCTCCTTCGCCCAAGTTTGCCATTGTTCTGGGTCATCAGTATTTGGAACAGTGTTCTTCTCTTCTTCCCTCAAAGCGATGCCGTAGTCCACAAGCCGAAGGCGATTCAATTCCATGGAAAGCACATTGAGCTTAAACTCCCACGAAGCATGACAATCACGACAGATAACCCTATCAGTGGGTCTAAAAAGCGCTACATCAAAGGCGACATTACTTCCAAGACAAAGAGGGCACCGACGGAATGTATCACCAAGCAGAGTGTCAGCGCGGTTGAGGTTTACACCATTTACGAAACCCAAAGACGCTCCAACCACACCCAATAAAACGACAGTCCAAAATAGGGCTATCCTTTCATCCCTTGCTTGCCAAGCGAGAATTGCTTGACCACCCACGAATGCTGCCACATAAAGGAACACAACACCCGCAATGAAGTATGTGGTTGCCCAATTCCTCAATGGCGTCATGGGTTTATCACCTCTTGTTCATCATGAAGGGCTTCTGACGGTTAGGAACTTAACGACAGTTCCGCCCATTTCAATTTCGTCACCGTCTTGCAGTTCCCTTTCTTGCACCAATTCACCGTTGACCCTTGTGCCTTGTGTGCTTTCGTTACGAAGGATGAACTTACCGCCCTTGAATTCCAAAACACAATGCTTTCTGGAGACGGTGATGTCGGTGAGTTGGATGTCTCTGTCCTCCAATCTGCCGATAGTTGTCAATGTTTTGACCAAAGGGAAACGCTTGCCTTTGTCAGGACCGCGAATGACTTCCAGTTCTGCACCTAAGAATTGTCCTGTCGGGGCATGGGCGATGTCCTGAAGGGGTGGGATGCCCAACTCCGTCGGCTTTTGTGACAGAGGGACTTCAGCAGGGGCTTGAGGTTGTGGTGCAACAGGCATTGGTGCTGGTGCTCGCCCTGTGAAGCGCAGAACTGTCATCCCGATGTCAATAGTATCGCCTGATTTCAATTCCACCTGCGAGTAATGAACGATTTGGTCATTGACTTTTGAGCCATTTCGTGAGTGGTCAATGAACAGAATGCGACCGTCAGCCGTTAGGACAATTTCAGCGTGGTTGCTGGAGACAGTAGAGTCATTGGGGAAGCGAATATCGCCTTCGGTTCGCCCTAACACAATTCGTCGCCCACCCAATGGAAATCTCTTACCTTGTTCGGGACCGCTGATGATTTCCAGAGTGCCCCACATTTCTTCCGTAACTTTCTTTGGAGGGGCGAAAATTTCTGGGCTTACCCATTCCGTTTCCCTTTCCGAAGGTAGTCTTGGAGGTGGGGAGACAGGTTGCTGTGCGGCTTGTTGTTGCTGTTGCTGAATTTGTCGGAGTTCCTCAATTTGCTGCCTAAGTTCCTCTTCACGCCTCTGCTGTGACTCCAAGATTTCTTTAGCAACCCTACGCTGCTTGACAGCGTAAATTGAGAAGAAAAGGATCGCCAAAAGGAAAAAAGCGCCGCCAATGGCTAAGGGGAGCCAGTTTTCTTGCCACCATGTTTTTTCTGGGGCTTGAGGTGTTGGAGGTGAAGGTGGCGTTAAAATGCCACCCAGTTGGGTTCGTTCCAACTCAACGAGATAAAACCTCTTCCCCTCTTTCACAACTGTGCCTTTCACTCTGTAGGTGATGCCCATGTGTAGGTTTTCCTGTTGGCTGCTGCGGATGCGAATTTCGTCGCCGTAGTCATCTCGGAGGGTGTAAACAACTGTCGTGGCAGTGCTTTCTTCACGGACAATGTAACCTGTGCGACCTTGGACAGTTACAGTTTGGTTAGTGTGCTTCCCTGACAAAATTTCGCTTACTGGTGTAATTGTCGGAGCCTGCGCCATCATCCAAGAACTTGACAACAGTGAAAGTGCGGTCAAGGTAAAAAAGTAAATCAGCCAGTGCCCTCTCATGTGCATCACCTCTTTAGTGTCTTTGCTTCCAGTGTCTTCTTTCAGCGTAACTTCACTCTTTTGGCTTCTCCTTGACGGTTTGAGGATATTGCTTGAGGAACTCATCTACGATTTGGCGCAAGAGTGCACCAATGCTGATTCCTTTCTCCTTAGCGATAGCCTCCAACTTTTCCCATTGCTCTGGAGCAAGTAAAAGTTGCTCTTTAAGAGGGGCAGTCGGGGCAGCAGGTGGTGGCAGGGCAGGTAGCGATATCGTTTGGGACTTTGCTTTTGCAGCCTCTTGAATTAACGCTACAAGTTTTTCATCAGAAACTGAAGAAGGCATTGGTTTCACTGGAGGGGGGGTCGGACCGAAATGGAGGGTTTGAAGTGAAGCGAGGAAATCGGGGAGAAGAGCGTCAAAGATTTCGTCAAGGGCACCAAATTGGATGCGAATAATTACAGATGGGGAAAGGAGTAAGCCATACCAAACCACTCTGGTCAAGCGAGTGCCAATGCGAGGGTTAACTGCGATCCCGTTTCCGACACCGCGAGCAAAAACAGCAACAGCATCCCTTCCTGCCAGAGAAATCTTTTGCACTTGTGTTGATGCACCCAGTTCTGCAAAGTAGTCAGTGAAGGTTTTGGCAACAAAGTCAAGGTTAACCTGAACTGGCTGGGTGACAGGTCCTTCAACAATAACGGGAAGTCTTGAAACCACAATGACACCGACGATGTCTTTCCCCACACTGCGCTGCCATCCGAAAAGAAAATTTTGAGTTGGATAGCCGTGTGGTGCTTTGCTCAACTTCTGCCATCCCAAGGGAACAGCCAAGCCTAAATTGAAAGTTGGGCTATAAGCATATGACTCTGACGGTTGTTGACAGAATGTCAAGGGAGAAATCATCAAAATCCCAACGACTGTGAAGAGACAGTGGATGTGACGCATCATCCTTTCACCCCTTTTCTTTTTAGCGAAGGGGCAGGCACCATTAAGGCACCTGCCCTACCCATTTGATGTCATCTTCTTCTCCTTGACTTTGAGCCAGTTGTTTGACTTGACTTTGAGCCAGTTGTTTGAGATGTAACGCCTACTGTCGGAAGGGCACGATACTCTTGCACAGTCTCCCATTGAGTTTTGGGAACCTTTCTTTCCACAACCTGCACGGGATGTGGCAAATAGGTGTAAAGGTGACTAGTCTCGCTTGCGACAGTCACAACACGCTTGACAGGCACTGTAACCGTGTGCTTGTAGATTTGCCGGATTTTGCCTTTGTTGACCAATCCTGTCTGAAACGGCATCACAACGACTTGCTCAGCGACCAATTCGTCTTCGGGGAACTCTTGCCCCCAAATGAAATTCACTCCTGTCAAGGTTGCCCACAAGGCAACAGCAAAAGCGAATTTACGAAACGCCATACCGTAACACCTCCTTCGTTGTTTTTGAGGCTATATACAGCCTCTTTTGACTCGCCCATTTATATAGCGTTGTTAAGGGGCGAAAAGTTAAGGGTTCGGCTGCTTAGGAGAGCCGCCACACAATCGCTATTTCGTTTTTTCGCCCTGATTTTTTCGGCTGCTCAGGAGAGCAGCTCTCCGAAAGAGATGTAAAATGGGGGGTGAGGCTCCTGCCGAACCCCATCATAGGTTCACAAAGTCGCAATTGCACTCCTTACCTTCACTATCTCGTCCATGCTTCCGTTTTGCCCCTGCCAACCCTGCTACGAACTTGCTCCTATTTATTAAGCGTAAGCAAGGAGGAAAAAGTTAAGGGTCGCAAGGTTTGAAAAGCGTCATTGCCATGTCAAGAACACGGTGACATAATTTGAAGAAACCTTTCCTATCGCCTGATGGTTGGGAGTTGATAACGGCGATGGATAAAGGCAAGGTGAAAGGCTATCGTGAAGTTGGAGAAACTTTGTCGCTGGGAGACTTGGCAGATAGACAAAAGTTTGACGAGTTCGTTAGGAAGTCATACGAATTCCTCTGTGCTTTC
>CALDGA010000138.1 GCA_937942085.1 uncultured Flavobacteriales bacterium | reverse complement strand
TGGCTTGCTTGTGAACCCTCTATATCCAAAGAGCATTGCATCCGCCATGCGATGGGTCCTTTCCCATCCCGAACAAGCGCAGGAGATGGGGAATCGAGGACGTCAAGCTGTGGTAGAACACTATCATTGGGAAAAGGAGCTTCCGAAGCTTTTAGAATTGTATTCTATTTTGGTTAGCACAATGGGTGAGTATCGCCAAGCAGCATAACAAAAATGTTAAGAATGCAACTTAAACGAAATTTTGTTGTTTTCATTTTTTGCGATGATGTATTTCTATACATGCCACTGCGCAACGAAAGGCCAATTCATGTGTGGGATTGTGGGGTATATTGGCCCTGAGCCTTTCCTAACCGCGGAACGTTTTGTTTTCATGAGAGATATCATAAAGCACCGGGGTCCCGATGACGCGGGGTTCTGGGAATCAACAGACGGAAGCGTCAAGTTAGGCAATCGTCGCCTTGCCATTCTCGACCTGTCAAGTGCTGGTCGCCAGCCCATGGTAGATGAGGTACATGGAGTAGTCATTACGTACAACGGAGAGATATACAACTACAAGGAGCTCCGAGCAGAGCTAGAGGGATACGGCTATCGTTTTCGCTCGAACAGCGATACGGAGGTGCTTTTAGCTGCTTACCAAAAGTGGGGCCAGAACTGCCTTTGTAATCTAAATGGCATGTTTGCCTTTGCGCTTTGGGATGCAAAAAAACAATATCTGTTTGCAGCGCGCGACCGATTTGGCGAGAAGCCTTTTTATTACCACTATAATCCCAAGCATGGTTTCTTGCTTTTCGCTTCTGAGATCAAAGCCTTACTCGCCTCCGATTTAATTTCTGCTTTGCCTAATGATAAGGCGATTTATCGGTATTTGGCGCACCGGGAGATTGACGTAGGAGCCGATACGCTGTTTGAAGGAATTGTAGCCTTGCCACCTTCCCATGCCCTTGGCTACTCCATGACCCAAGGGAAATTAACGATCTGGCGATATTGGGACTTAGCCCCAGATGCAAGGATACGCTTACCTAACGACACAGATTATGCAGAACGCTTTCTGGAGCTATTGACAAACGCCGTGCGTATCCGCTTGCGTTCGGACGTGCCCGTCGGTTCAAGCCTCTCCGGTGGCCTTGACTCTTCGACCATCGTCTGCCTCACCGCGCGGGAGATGAAAGGCGGAATACAGAAGGTTTTCACGGCGCGATTTCGTGATCCTCGTTTTGATGAAGGAAAGTACGTCGATAGGGTGATTCGTTGGAGCAATGTGGAAGGCTTTATGGTCTATCCTGATCCAACACATTTGCCAGACGAAATTCAAGATGTTATTTGGCACCAGGAACAGCCCTTTTTCTCGACCAGCGTCTACGCTCAATGGAATGTGATGCGTCTGGCGAAAGAAAAGGGAGTGACCGTGCTATTAGACGGGCAGGGTGGGGATGAAACCTTGGGAGGATATCATACCTATTTCGGCCCGTACTTCTGGGATATGCTACTTAGCGGACATTGGGGTACTCTAGCAAAGAATGTATATCGGTACCTACGAGAGCAAGGTCTAAGAGACCTTCCGGTAATTTTTTACAGTTTCCTTCCCAATTGGCTGCGAGAGCCGTTGCGAAGGCTGGTGCGACCTCTAGGCATTTCTTCCGAATTGACAAACAGAGTGCGAGATCAGTCCGAGTCTTCTTATCAGCATCCAATATACAAATATTCTCTTAGAAATGCTCTCTATGAGAGTCTCACGAGGACGGTACTTCCCGCGTTACTTCGCTATGCAGATAGAAATTCGATGGCATTCTCCCGTGAAGTGAGGCTGCCGTTTCTAGATCATCGACTCGTAGAGTTTCTCTTTGCCATTCCTGTGGACCAAATCATTCGGCAAACTACTACGAAGTTTATCCTCCGGAATGCCACCGTAGGCGTGCTCCCTGAGGAAATCCGCTTGCGCAAAGACAAATTAGGGTTTGCGCCTCCTGAGGCCCTTTGGATGAGAGGACCGTTGCGGACATGGCTTGGGGATACCCTCCGCTCTACGAGATTTCGCCAGCGGGGATGGCTCGATTCCAAGATCGTAGATCGCGTTATCCAGGGATTTTTCGAGGGGCGGGACGTCTGGCATTCCCTGGTTTGGCGCTGGGTTTGTCTAGAGATTTGGGCACAGACATATCTTGACGGAAAGGAGCGATTTCGCCCCAAATTAAATAAGACTCTTTAAACGATATGTATAAAATAATGTATATACTAACATCAAAATCTTTCCACCAGGGGCCCAGTCAAATGGAGAAAAGCTACTATGTCATCACGATTATCCAGCCAAGCATGACGTAAAATTTCTAAATTGAATGGCGACTGAGCAAGGAGAGGAATCGATGCGGATTTGGTTGCTGCAGATTAGTGAGCCGTTGCCGATGGATGAGCCACAGGTTCGGCTGCTGCGGACCGCCGTGTTGGCGGAGCATCTGTTGGCCAAAGGGCATGAGGTCCTTTGGTGGTCTGGGGCGTTTGACCATATTCATAAGCGGCATCGGGTGCGCCGCTCGATGAAGGTACCAATTTG
>CALDGA010000137.1 GCA_937942085.1 uncultured Flavobacteriales bacterium | reverse complement strand
TTGAAACATCCTGTTACGTTCAACTGGATGGTATCAAACTCGTTCATAGGGAAACCACACTTGTTCAACAAGGTGTTTCCGTCGTTACCCACTTTAGAGTACAAGAAGTACTTACCGTTTTTAGAAAGCGGTTTGTACAATTTAACAGTCATTTGGGTAGCCTCATTGTTCGCATCACAGTTTGCAGTGAACGACTCAATGGCCAATGGCTGTCCATCTGGTTTGGTCAAACGGAAGTCTGTACCGTCTGGAGAGATCGATGAACAGTCTAGCTTCACTTTAAATTTCAAGGTTACAGTCGAATCCAAACAGTTGTAATCTACGGTTGGAAGACCGTTATCTGGGTCTTGGTAGATACCAGGTGCCTGGTAGTCCAACTGAACACCGGCTTGTGCTTGAGGCGTACAAGCTGAGGCGATGGCAATCTGCATATCGCGGTTTACCTCACCAATCTTACGCCATACGTATAACGTTGAATCATAACGGTACTCATCTACGGTCACCGCCATTACATCAATCTCTACCGAAGCAGGCTTGAAGGTAATCAAACCGGTCGTAGGGTTCATGGAAAGTGATTGCGCAGGAGAGGTAGTAATAGGCTGATCGTAGGTCCAACCTGTTGCGTACGTGATATTGGTGGGAGTACATGAACCTCCAGCACCAGCTTTCACATGTGAAATACGATAATATAGTGAGTCTCCATCTGGCTCAATAGTACTCTGCTTCCAGTTGAAGGTACGACCTACACAGAATGCACGTACAGGCTCAGAAACGAATTCTGGAGAAGTGTTTTGACCGATCTGGTTGTTCAATTTTGCTTCAATATAGAACCCTTGGCTGGAAGGATTCAAGATGTTATCCACCGATGGGTTACGACAACAAGTGCTGAAGGCAAAAGTCCAGTCCGGTGCATTACCTGGAAGAGTGATTTCCCCTTCGTAGGTTACCACGTTGATGGTTACCCCCGCGTTGGTGCTGCTCACACAATCAAACAGGGTTGGAGCAACAACCCCTTGACCGCTGGTCCCTGGAGTGATTTCAGAAAGTGTCGTACTTACGGTTGAATAGTTGGCTGAACACGCATATACAGTGGCGCTCGTAGGCAGGGTAATACCGGTAACATCACGGTACAAACGCATGATGAGCTTGTACTTGTGCGTACCCCCTGTGGAGCTGATGTATTCGTACTGAATATCACCCCCAGCATTGTGAGAAGCCTTCGCTGTGCCGGTAAAAGCGAGAATGGCGACAGCGGTAAAAATGGTTTTGAAAAGATTCTTCATTTCCTTGATCTTGTAATAGTCCACTATAGGAATCGTAAATATCCCCAATTATTGTGTCTTGAGCAAGTAGAATGAGTAAACGATTTGATTCACTTAGAGAGGAGCAAGAACATAGGGATAAAGCCCAGTAAAGCGCCGCTTAAAAGCTCCTGGAGGGTGTGTCTTTTGAGTTCTAATCGGGCCCAAGAAAGGCTCCCGAGAACCATTGCGCCGATGACCAAATGCTGGATTTCACCACCGCCGTAGCGTTGATGTAAGCAGATGTACAAAGCAAATAAGGCAAAGACCCCTGCCGCATGTGCACTGCTTTTGAAGAAGGGTAATAAAATTGTACTAATGATCACTACAAGGGCGCTGAGGTATACGGACCAAGTGATTTCTACGGGCACTCCGGCGCGCTCCAAATGATTTCCGGTTGCAATCATGGATGCTGCGCCGATCAAATAGGGGTAAATGCGTTCTTCCCGTTTGACCAAATGCACGCTGGAAATGGTACCGGCCAAGCGGAGAATGACGATGCCCAGGAAGGGTCCGATATAGGTGCCTAAGAACACGGTCGTGACCACTCGGACCACGAAATTCCATTCAAAAGTTTCCGGGAGGGCGCCGAGAATGAGGATGGTGCCGACCGTCGGCATGATCCCGGGGTGCAGTGTGTAACTGAGGAATTGGGCGATGTAGTACCTGAGGCGTTCCATTAGAGCTGTTTGCGCATTCGGGCGACTGGAATGTCTAATTGCTCTCTGTATTTCGCGACCGTACGGCGCGCAATGGGGTAGCCTTTTTCCTTGAGAATGGCCGCCAGTGCATCGTCGGTTAACGGTTTGCGTTTGTTTTCTTCGGCCACAGTATCCTCGAGAATCTTCTTGATTTCACGCGTACTGACCTCCTCGCCGTCGGCGTTGGTCATCGACTCCGAGAAGAACTCCTTGATCAAGAAGGTGCCGTACGGGGTTTGAATGTATTTGTTTGAAGCCACGCGAGAAACGGTAGAAATATCCATTTCAATTTCCTCGGCGATGTCCTTCAAAATCATCGGGCGAAGCTTGGTTTCGTCCCCGGTGAGGAAGTATTCTTTTTGGTATTCCAAAATGGCCTGCATGGTCAACATGAGGGTTTGCTGACGTTGTACAATAGCGTCGATGAACCATTTGGCGCTGTCCAACTTTTGCTTGACAAACAGCGCGGCCTCTTTTTCGGCTTTGTTTTTTTGCTTGCTCGCTTTGTAGTGCTCGAGCATATCGCGGTATTGACGGCTGAGACTGAGTTCAGGGGCGTTTTTACCGTTGAGTGAAAGCTCTAGTTCGCCTTCGACAATCTGCAAGTTGTAGTCCGGAATGATGTTTTCGGTCGGTCGGCTGAGGTTGGAGGAGCCGCCTGGTTTAGGGTTTAATCGGCCAATTTCCTCAATAGCCCCTTTGAGCATATCCTCATCGACTCCCAAACGGTCCATGAGCTTCTGGTAATGGCGCTTGACGAAGGCATCGAAGTAACTATCAAGAATAGTAAGGGCCAATTCTACTTTCGCAGACCCGCTCTTGCGTTCGAGTTGGAGCATCAAACATTCGCGCAAATCACGCCCTCCTACACCCGGTGGATCGAGCTCTTGAATCACGCCCAGCATCTTTTCCAGGTGGGGCACTTCGGTGAACACGCCTTGCGAGAAGGCAAGGTCGTCCACGATATCTTCGAGGGAACGGCGAAGAATACCATCGTCGTCAATGGCGCCTACCAAATACACCGCCAAGGCCAGGTCCTCATCTTTGAGCCCATAAAGGTTTAGTTGTGATACGAGGCTCTCGTGAAAACTCTCGTTAACTACAACGGGTGCTTCGTAGAGCTCGTCGTCGGAGCTGTAGTTGTTGCTCTTGGTCCGGTAATCTGGGGTATCCTCGTCGCCGAGGTAATCGTCCCAGTTGACCTCTTCTAAACTATCTCTGACTTCGCGCTCGTCGGTATCCGTGGTAACGTCGCTATCAAAGGTGTCCTCGGATTTGTCCCGGCCTTCTAGTAGGGCGGGATTTTCTTCGATTTCTTGTTTGATGCGCGCCTCCAAACTTTGCGTAGGCAGCTGCACGAGCTTCATGAGCTGAATCTGTTGTGGACTCAGCTTTTGTTGAAGTTTCTGTGCAAGGGTCTGCTTTAGCATAGGTTGGGGAGGTGGGGATTAGAAGTTTGCGCTTCCCGGAGTACGTGGGAATGGGATGACATCACGGATGTTGGCCATGCCCGTACAGAATTGGACCAAACGCTCAAAACCTAGTCCGAAACCACTGTGTACACAGGTTCCGAACTTGCGAGTTTCGAGGTACCACCATAATTCTTCCTCAGGAATTCCTACGGCAGTGACTTTTTCCTTCAACACATCATGACGCTCTTCTCGTTGTGATCCACCGACGATCTCTCCGATGCCTGGGAACAAAATGTCCATGGCGCGCACGGTCTTGCCGTCGTCGTTCAAACGCATGTAGAAGGCCTTGATGGAGGCCGGGTAATCGAAGAGGACGACAGGAGCCTTGAAGTGCTTCTCAACGAGGTAGCGCTCGTGCTCGCTTTGTAGATCTGCGCCCCACTCGTTGATGAGGTATTTGAATTTCTTTTTCTGATTTGGCTTGCTGCGTTTCAAGATTTCGATCGCATCCGTGTAGCTCAATCGAACGAAATCATTACTCACCACGAACTCTAGTTTCTCGATCAAGCCCTGCTCTGAGCGTTCGTTTTGAGGCTTGCCTTTTTGCTCGTCGACAAAGCGCTGGTCAAGGAATTGGAGGTCTTCGCGACAGTTGTCGAGCAAATATTGAATACAGTATTTGAGGAAATCTTCCGCCAAATCCATATTCATTTCAAGGTCGTAAAAGGCCATCTCCGGTTCGATCATCCAGAACTCGGCAAGGTGGCGGGTAGTGTTGGAGTTTTCTGCGCGGAACGTAGGTCCGAAGGTGTAGATCTTTCCAAGACCCATGGCACCTAGTTCTCCTTCGAGCTGTCCGCTCACGGTGAGGTGGGTTTCTTTGCCGAAGAAATCTTCTACGACATCACCGCCCGAAGCAGGTAGGGTGCTCACGCGGAACATCTCGCCCGCACCTTCGGCATCAGAACCGGTGATGATGGGGCTGTGCCAGTTAAAAAATCCTTCCTTATTAAAGTAGTTGTGTACGGCGAAGCTCAGGGCATGACGCAAACGGAATACCGCGCCGAAAGTGTTGGTGCGTGGGCGAAGGTGCGCAATTTCACGCAAGAACTCCAGGCTGTGTTTTTTCGGCTGCAATGGATAGTCCTCTACAGGAGCGTCGCCCAACACCTCAAAGTGATCTACGATGATTTCCACGGTTTGGCCGCGGCCTTTACTCTCCATGAGTGAACCGGTCACTGCCAAACAAGAACCAGTGGTGATTCGCTTGAGCTCATTTTCATCCGCATGTTCAAAATCTACGACACACTGCAACGTAGCCAAGCAAGAGCCGTCGTTGAGGGCGATAAATCTGTTGCTACGGAAGGAACGAACCCATCCTTTTACCGTTACTTTTTCGCCAATGGCTGGCTGGTGTAGGAGTTGTTTGATGCTCATGTATAGAAGTCTTTGCCACAAAGATGGCATTATACTATTAAAATACGCCCTTTCACAATCAAAAAAAAGTGTGAAAACCAGGTTTTGGCATAAAAGTTGCGCGAAGGCGGAAACAAAAGAAACGTTTTTTGGTTATAGTGTTTCCAAGCAGTACCCCAACCCCTATGGATCCTGAAAAAGTAAAAATCTTTTTTGCCAGCCTCGAACTGTTCAAAGAGTTTGGAGTGAAGTCCGTGACCATGGACCAAATCAGTCAGCATTGCGGCATTTCGAAGAAAACTTTGTACAAGCACGTCGACAACAAATTGGACTTGCTGCATCAAGCCTTCGAACTCGCGGCCGGATATATGGCGCAGGAGCTTCAGGAAAACCTTGCCCAGGTCAGCGGCAATGCCATCGACCAACTCTTCGCGTTGGAACAATTCGCGGAGAAAAACTTGCGCGGTGCGGAGGACAGACTCCTTGCCCAGCTCGACCTCTATTATCCAGAGGTGGCGCACAAAGTGAACGAGCAGCGTCAGATCATCGTGAGCGCCATTACCCGTAAGAATTTGGAGCAGGGAATGCGCGAAGGTTTGTACCGCGAAGACATCAATATTGACTTCATCACCATCCTGTATTACGGGCACATCTTGGCCGTACACGAAACGGTGGTGGGGAAGGATACTCCAAACTTGGACGAACTAAGAAAAGCATCCTTGCGCTACCACATCCGCGGTATTGCCTCGCTGCAAGGACTCGAATACCTCAATCAAAGAATACATTCAAACAACTAGATGAAACACCAACTCCTAACCCTTTCGCTGCTGCTCACGACCGTGGGATTCTCGCAGCAAAAATTCACCCTGCAGGAGGCCCAGCAATATGCGCTGGACCACGCCTATGGGATGGAAATCGCAGAGCTTGAGATCGAGCGTGCAAAACAGATTTACAGACAGAATTTGGCCTATGGATTGCCTCAAGCTTCGGCTTCAGGTCAGTACGTCTATAATGTGGAACTTGGCGCATTGGTGACGGATTTTAATGGCGACGGTACCCTAGACGAGCTCGTGTTCGGGACGGATTACCAAGCCCAAGGCGGATTGGTGGTGAACCAACTCATTTTCGACGGCTCTTACGTCGTGGGGTTGATGGCGGCCAAGGTGCTGAAGGATGGCGCGGCCATTGGCGCGGAAAAAACCCGTTCAGAGATGCACCGCGATGTGGCGAAGGCCTACCATTTGGCATTGTTGAGCGCGGAAAGCGTGGAGATCTTGAAAGCGAACGAGGGCTATTTGGCCAACCTCGCGCAAGAGATGCAAAAGATGAATGCAGCTGGGATGGTGAGCAAGGCGGATGCGGACCAGATGATGTTGAACTACAACAATATTAAGAATGCCGTGCGCTACAGCGAAGGCCAAGCGAAGGTGGCGAAGATGTTGTTGAAGTTGCAAATGGGCTTCCCGGTGGATACGCCAATGCAATTGGCCGATGATTTGGAAGCCTTGGTGGTGAACGCTTCTGCGGCATCGCATTTGGCAGGGGTGAGTTTCGACCCGACCAAGACGGTGGATTACCGCAGCATGGCGAACCAAGTAGAGGGAGCGAAGTTGCAACTGCTCAATAAAAAATTAGGCTATTTGCCGACCCTAGGGGTGAGCTACCAGAACAACATTCAATACATGAGCAGCGAGGCGAACATCTTTGGCGACGAGGCCGTGGATATCCCAAGTAGTTTGGTCGCCGGTAGCATTAGTGTGCCGTTGTTCACTTCTGGAAACGGACGTGCCCAAGTGCAGGAAGCAAAGATTCAGCAACACCAAGCGGAGATTGGATTGGCACAAATGGAGCAAGCCTTGATCATGCAACACGCCTCCACAGTGAACGAATACTACCGCGCCATTGCGGATTATTTGGCGCAGAAGGAGAGTGCAGAATTGGCCCAAACCATTCGCAATCAACGCAGAAGAGAATATGAAGAGGGCGTAGGCTCCTCAACGGCACTGACACAAAGTGAAACGCAGTACCAGCAAGCACTACAATCGATGTTCTTGGCCGCACAAACGGTCTTGGACCAACAAGCAGAACTAGAATACTTAATGACCCAACAACCTTTAAAATGAAAAAAGTACTCCTCATCGCCCCTCTAGCCTTTATGGCGGCCTGTTCACAGCCCGCGGTAGAAGGTGATTTACAAACCTTAACGGCGCAGCGCGATAGCATCAAAACTGTGGTGGACGGATTGAACGCGCAGATCACAGATTTGGACGCGGCCATCGCGGCATTGGACACAACGGCTTCGTACGATGCGGTTACCGCATTTGAGGTGAATCCAGATATGTTCCTTCACTACTTCGAAGTCTTCGGAACGGTAGAAGCAGATAAAAGCATCAACTTGTTCCCATTGAACAGTGGAAAGGTGGAGCGCATCCATGTGAAAGCGGGTCAAAAGGTGAGCCAGGGCCAATTATTGGTGTCCCTCGACACCGATTTGATGGAGAGCTCCTTGAAAGAATTGGAAACCGCTTTGGCATTGGCGCAAACGGTCTTCAACAAGCAGCAGAAGTTGTGGATCGACGAGCAGATTGGCTCTGAAATTCAGTACCTCCAGGCAAAGAACAACTACGACGCATTGGTGCAGAAGCTCCAAACATTAAAGGAGCAGATGGCCATGAGCGAAGTGCGTGCGCCGTTCGCTGGAACCATCGACGAAGTGTTCGCGAAGGTGGGTGAATTAGCGGCGCCGCAGATGCCGGCCGTGCGCTTGGTCAACACCTCAGGTGTGTATGTGAAGGCGGATGTGCCGGAATCGTACGCGAACCGTGTGAAGGTGGGAACGGCCGCGAATGTAGCCTTTACCAGCATGGATTTTGAAGTGGCTGCTGAGGTGTTACAGGTGGGCCAATTCATTCAAGAAGGCAACCGCACCTTCTCGATCAACGTGAGCTTACCGGCGGATCCAGGCACGGTGAAGCCGAACCAAATGGTGCATGTGGCTTTGCAAGACTATAGAAACGATGCTGCCTTGGCAGTGCCGTCGAGCTTGATTCAGCAGGATGTGGAAGGCAATGACTTTGTGTTCGTGTTGGAGCACAAAGGCTCTTACAGCGAAGTGGCCAAGGTTTTTGTGGAGGCAGGCTTGTCTTACGAAGGCCGTACCGAGATTAAATCAGGTATTGAAGCGGGCGCGCAGTTGGTGGACAAGGGTTCACGCAGCGTTCGTACGGGACAACGTGTACACGTAAAATAATTGGACCCAGAGCAACATGGAAGAAAACAAAAAACTCTTTAAAAGCTTCGGGCCATCGAACTTCTCGGTGAACAACGTCATGACGGTCTATGTATTGACAGCCATCGTATTCATCGCGGGTTTGATGTCGTACCTCAGCATGCCTTCAGAGGCCTTTCCTGAGATTGTTACGCCCGAAATTTATGTAGGTACGCCCTACCCTGGAAACTCTCCAGCGGATATTGAAAAACTCATTTCTCGTCCTCTAGAAAAAGAGATCAACGGGATTACCGGGGTGGACGAAATCAACTCGACTTCGGTGGAGGGCTATTCGACCATCCAAGTGAAGTTCGACTTTGATGTTACGCCAGACGACGCCTTGCGCAAGGTGAAGGACAAGGTGGACGCAGCGATGGGTAAACCGGATTTCCCTACGGACTTGCCGGCGGATCCAAACGTCTTTGCGTTGAACATTTCAGAGTTGATGCCGATGGCGAACATCAACCTTTCGGGGGAGTTCTCATTGGACCAATTAAAAGATTACGCCGAATACCTCGAGGAGGAGATTGAGAACCTCAACGAGATTTCGAAGGTGGACATCCGCGGGATCGACGACAAGGAAGTGCGCATCATGATTGACAATAAGAAATTGGAAAGCATGAAGCTCGGTTTTCGCGACATCGCCGGTGCAATTCAAAACGAAAATATGACCATCTCAGGGGGGAACCTCCTGGTAGATGGCTACCGTCGCAACGTTCGCGTGGTGGGAGAGATCCGCACCATCGAAGAGTTGGAGAACATCATCATCAAGAGCGAAAACATGCAGCTTGTGCGTCTGAGAGACGTGGCTGAGGTTGCCTTTGATGAGGTGGAGCGCGAATCCTACGCTCGTGAATATGGCGATGCAGTAGTGATGCTCGACGTGTTCAAGCGCTCGGGAGAAAACCAGATCATCCTCAGCGGGAAGATCACTGAAATTCTTGATAAGGCGAAGGAAGAATACTTCCCGGATAACTTGAGTGTGACCGTGACCAACGATACTTCAGAGCAGACCAAAACCCAGGTGGCGGATCTAGAAAACTCCATCATCTTCGGGATGTTGCTCGTCGTATTGGTCTTGATGTTCTTCTTGGGATTGCGCAATGCCCTCTTTGTGGGGATCGCCATTCCACTATCGATGTTGATGAGCTTCTTCATCTTGAGCGCGATGGGCATCACACTGAACACGATGGTATTGTTCTCCTTGGTATTGGCCTTGGGGATGCTCGTGGACAATGGGATTGTGGTCGTGGAGAACATTTACCGATTCATGGACGAAGGCTACGACAAACTTACCGCAGCGCGATTGGGCGCAGGTGAGGTGGCCTTGCCTATCATCGCCTCTACCGCCACTACCCTAGCGGCCTTCGTGCCGTTGGCCTTCTGGCCAGGGATCTTCGGGGAGTTCATGAAGTACTTGCCGATCACTTTGATCACGGTATTGAGCTCGTCGCTCTTCGTGGCCTTGGTCATCAACCCAGGTTTGACTTCGGTCTTGATGAAGGTCGAAAAAGAGGTGGTCAACAAAAAGAAATTGACCCGCAACAGCTTGATCCTTATCGTGGTGGGAGCCATCATCGGCTACGGCGCGGGATCCTTGGGTCTAGGAAACATCTTCATCTACAGCGGGGTGTTCGCCTTGATTTATGGCTATGGAGTATTGCCAGCGACCGATTGGTTCCAGGGCACCCTCCTGCCAAAATTGGAAAACCTATATACCAAAACCTTGACCTACGCCTTGAGCGGCAAGCGCCCTATCTTGTTCTTCTTAGGCACTGGAGGCTTGCTTATCTTTAGCTTCGGATTGCTAGGTATAGCGCCGCCGAAGACACTATTCTTCCCAGAAAACATGCCGAATCAAGCCATCGTCTATGTCCAAATGCCGATCGGCACTGACATCGAAGAGACCAATGCAGTGACGTTGGATTTGGAACAGCGCGTGATGGACATCGTACGCGAGTTCAATTACACCGACGAGGAAGGCAATCTTCAGAACTACATGGTGGAGAGCGTCATTGCCCAAGTAGGGGAAGGAACCAGCGACCCAAATGCGGGTCCTTCGATGGCACAAACGCCAAACAAAGCGAAAATCACCGTGGCCTTCCACAAGTTCTCCGACCGCGTCTCCCCAGAGGGCGTTCGCGTGAACTCTTCAGATGTGCTCAACGAAATTCGCTCGACCATCCAAGACTTCCC
>CALDGA010000136.1 GCA_937942085.1 uncultured Flavobacteriales bacterium | reverse complement strand
AGAGCCATACGTGCCTAGACCATAAGGCGCCGTATCGGTATCTCCTTCCTCGATGGTAATGGAGTCAGCTGGCAGTCCAATTTCTGAAGCCAAAATCTGCGCAAATGTAGTTGCATGGCCCTGTCCTTGGCTAATTGTGCCGAGGCGCGCAATCGCTGAGCCTGTTGGGTGAATACGAATTTCACAACTGTCAAACATCCCTAAACCCAGAATATCACAATTCTTTACTGGCCCTGCACCAACGATCTCAGTAAAATGTGTCAAGCCAATGCCTAAAAGTTTTCGGGTCTTTCCTGCTTTGAAATCTTCAACACGCTGTGCTTGTTCTTTTCTAAGATCATCATATCCAACAGCCGCCAACGCCTTGTCCCATGCTGTATGATAATCACCACTATCGTACTCCCAGCCTAGAGCTGAGGTGTATGGGAATTGATCCTGCTTTATGAAATTGATGCGTCTCAATTCGGCAGCATCCATATTGAGCTCTATGGCTAAGACTTCGATCATCCTTTCGATAAAATAAGCAGCCTCTGTAACTCTAAATGAGCATCTATACGCAACGCCGCCTGGTGCTTTGTTGGTGTAGACACCATCAACAGCCAAATACGCTGTAGGGATATCATAGGAGCCAGTACAGATGTTCATGAAACCGGCAGGAAACTTAGTCGGATCAGCACAAGCATCGAACCCTCCGTGATCCGCTGTTGTGTGGCACCAAAGACCAGTAATTTTGCCTTCTTTTGTTGCACTTATCTTACCCTTCATCCAGTAGTCTCTGGCGAAAGCCGTAGTCATCAAGTTCTCCATACGATCTTCCACCCATTTGACTGGTAGTCCAGTAACTATGGATGCAACTACCGAACATACGTAACCTGGATAAGCTCCAACCTTGTTACCAAAACCACCGCCAATGTCAGGAGAAATTACTCTGATATTATGCTCTTCAAGACCCGAAATCAAACTGACAACCGTCCTTATAGCGTGAGGTGCTTGAAATGTTCCGTACAGCGTTAACTTTCCGTTAACTTTATCCATAGACGCGACGCACCCGCATGTTTCAAGGGGACAAGGGTGAGTTCGATGATAATAAACCATCTCTTCAGCAACTACATCTGATGAATCAATAACTTGCTCAGTTGCTTCCTTTTCACCTACTTCCCAGGTAAAAATATGATTATGATGCTTTCTTGGCCCATGAGCCCCATCAGCTTTTGGATCCAAATCTTCACGCAAAACTACGTCTGATTTAAGTGCTTCAAACGGATCAACCAGAACAGGAAGCTCTTCATATTCAACCTCCACTAACTCTGCCCCATCGGCTGCGATATAGCGATCCTTTGCAACTACATAGGCGACTTCTTGGCCCTGAAAAAGTACTTTTCCATCAGCAAGAACCATTTGTTTGTCACCAGCCAAAGTTGGCATCCAATGTAGACCGAGAGGCTCTAAATCTTTAGCGGTCAGTACCGCAAGAACGCCATCAAGAGCCATTGCCGCATCTGTATTAATCGACTTTATACGGGCATGGGCATACGGCGATCGTACAAAATCCCCATGCAGCATTCCTTCTAACTTTATATCGTCTACATAATTGCCTTTACCTTGTGTAAAGCGCAAATCCTCAACACGTTTTCTTGATGATCCCAACCCTTTGAGATTAGCCTTCCGTTCATTTCTATCGGGCGTCATGTCATTCATTGCGCTGCCTCCTTAGCACTATTCATTTCACTGGCTGCCGCCATTATTGATTTAACGATATTCTGATAACCTGTGCAGCGGCAAAGATTTCCTGCCATACCAAACCGCACTTGTTCTTCAGTTGGATTTGGAATTTCTTCAAGTAACTTCGCAGCTCTCATTATCATCCCCGGTGTACAATAACCGCATTGTAAACCGTGATGCTCACGAAAAGCTTCTTGCAAGACGTGCAGGTTGTCGGGGCTTCCAATGCCTTCGACAGTTGTCAGCTCAGCGCCATCTGCCTGTGCAACAAACATCGTACAAGACTTAACCGATTTCCCATTCAAGGTGACTGTGCAAACGCCACAATGACCAGTTTCACAACCTACATGTGAGCCCGTCAAATTTAGCCTTTCTCGTAATGCGTGAACCAATAGTTCTCTAGGTTCAGCCGAGAACTCATGATCTTCACCATTTACTTTTAATTTTATTTGCATTTTTCCTGACATCAAAGTTCTCCCTAAGCTCGTTGCCACGCACGCTCAATAGCACGTGAGAGCACTACAGCTGCGGCATGTTTTTTGAATTCGACTGGACCCCTGTTATCCTCAGCAGGATCTATCGCATCAATCATAGAATTAACTGCGTTTTTAATATCTTCCGCTGACACCGAAGTTCCGATGAGGCAGTCAGATGCCGCGCCACAAAAAACTGGTGTATCGCTTAAATTAGTCATCGCGATCGAAGCTTCTTTACACTTCGAACCGTCCTTTGAAATTATGACTGCAGCGGCTGCAGTGGCATAGTCACCAATTTTTCTCTTCTGCTTTTCATAAGCATAGCCACCTTTTGGAGCGTCAAATGTGACTGCAACCATTACTTCGTCATCTTCTCTTTCAGTCATGTAAGCCGCGTGATAAAAATCTCGCGCTTTCACTTCTCGCTCTCCATTTGGACCGCGTAGAATAAATGTAGCATCAAGGCACTGCATCAATCCGGGCATATCATTTCCTGGGTCACCGTTTGCCACATTCCCGCCAACAGTACCCATGTAGCGTACCTGAGGGTCAGCAATTTGCAGTGAGGCTTCCTTCAATATTGGCGCAGAAGCAGCCAGCGATGCGTTGTCTATGATGTCTGCCTGAGTAGTCATTGCACCAATGCGAATAATTGCACCACTCTCAATCCCCGTGAGCTCACTGATACTTTGAAGATCAATTAAATGTGGAACTTCAGCCATTCTCAATTTCATTAGAGGTATTAGACTGTGGCCGCCTGCTATTACCCGAGCATCGTCTCCATGCTCTTTCAATAAAGATATGACGCCGTCTAAATCATTTGGTCTGTGATAGTCAAAAGCTGCTGGAATCATTTTTCTCATTCTCCCCTGAATCCAATTGGTAGAATTTCTCAAAACTTCAGGTGAAATTCTTCAATAAATGAACAGTTACCGAGTTTTTTGCACGAAATGCGCCTTATTTTGCGCCAATGGTACCTGGAGTGGTAATTATTGCTTCTTGAGCAGCTTTAAGCTTTGATCTGCTTACAGGTATTCTGGGTGCCATTGGAGTCCCGAATACACAGTACCCTTTGTCC
>CALDGA010000135.1 GCA_937942085.1 uncultured Flavobacteriales bacterium | reverse complement strand
TCTGCGGTTGTGATGGTGTCGTTGACGGCTGTAGTAGTAGCGGAATCTACTGTAGTTTCTGATGTTGTGGTTTCTGGGGCGGGCGCACTTTCGTCAGGTGTAGTTTCTGGGGTAGTTTCTTGGGCGGGCGCACCCCCCTCAATCAGACCCAACTCCTTCCCTAACTTGACAACTTCTTCTTCGCTCAAAAGGTAACGACCGTCAACTTCGTGATAACGCAACAAGCCAATCTCTACCCATTCGGCAATAGTGTTAAGGTGCACGCCAAGCCTTTCCGCTGCTTCTTGCGCTGTGATGAACATCTCCCATACACCTCCGAATTTTTATTTTAGCATGGCTGTAAAGAAAAGGAAAGAGAGCAAGTTGCGGTCTAATTTCGCTGGCGGGAAAGCAGCCAACATGTTAAGTATGCCTTTGCCTATGAGCCATTTCTTCATCTTGCTGAGCCTCAGTGCTACCAGTAACGGGAACGGCGACGAGAAAGCGCCCGCACCCTTGACAATTCCGAAATCTGGTCGTGATAAGATGGACGAAGGCAATTTCCGTGCGGGCAAACAACTAACACGCTCAATCGCCTTTAACAGTTCCTCAGCCTCAAATCCTTCTCTCTTTAACTTTACTCCAAATTCGCTTTCGTAAGGATACTTTGTGGTTTTGTTAGGCAATACCAGTCGGTCTATGAGTGGGTAGATGGATTTGGGTCGGGGCGGGGCGAAGTCAGTGGCGGGCACGGAGATGTGCATTATCGGCGCCGACCCCCTATCAAAATGCCACCTAAATACTTCATCGCCCTCAGAAGCGCCCCACACTGGAGAAAGTAAGTGCACTCTGTATTCGCCGAAATTAACTACCGTCCACACATCTTCGTAAGCCTTACAGTGCTCTGTGTGCCCTATCACGATGCCACGCTCGGACACGAACCGCTCAAAGATTAACGGGAAATTATATTCGGACTGACCTATAAGTTGCGCCAGCGGAGCAGTGATGTCAATATTTATCGCTCCATAAGATAACTCTAACTGAAGGGAATCTATGGATGTTTCTCGTGTTATGGGGTCGCCGAGCCCCTCTATTTCGCTCTCCAGCCTAACAGGTATCGGCGAGAACATTGCGATTGCTTTGCCTATGATTGGGTCTTTCTCGTAAAGTCTGTATGCGTCGGGGTCTACAGTGTAGTTGTAACTGAAGAAGTTGTATTCTCGTGGGTAGTGCGCCCCGCCCAACGGCACAAATTCCGTCAGCCCTATTATGTTCGCAGAGAATGTGGTGGTCTTGGCGAATGTTTGGGGTCGCCCGTGGGTTAGAATTGGGTCGCCGTGCCCCAAACTAATATTCGCTTCGTAAACGAACTCCTTCAGCGACGGATACAAAGGCAAAGGAATTTCCTTAGATAATTCGTCCAACAGCAGCATGTCTTTTATTGCGGGGGGCGCAGCGCTGAACCCTATCTCCCACGCATTGGGAACATGAGGATAGATGAAGACGGACGCCACAAGTTCGCTCCAACGCTCCTTAAGCATCTCCTTAACCTTCTTTATTTGCTCCTTGTAGTCCCTGTATTCGTTCAGGTAGTCAATGTAAATCCAAATCCATTGCGGGATGAGGTCAAAGGGATAGAAGGAAGGTGCGTAAGTTTCCGCTGCTTCGTCTCCAGATTGTCTCTTTATGGTTTCGTAGCGTTTCGTCCTGAGGGCGTGAAGGTAGAAGAGCGGGTAGGAGAAGCGAGAAGGCGAAGTGGCGGGCGCACCAGATGTCCTAACATAACCCACTAACTTCACCTTCTCTCCTTCTTTGCTATCGCTAATATAAGGGAACGACAAAGCGGGGTATTTGGGCAGCACAAGTAAGACTATGGGCGCACGCTCCTTAACCTTTAACGCTTCGCCCTTGCGCCACCTTATCTCCGCCCTAAGCCTATTCTCAGCCTCATCATCCCAACTGTAGTAAGGAGAGAACAGAACACTTTGCGGGCTCTCGTAAACAGAAAGGAACAAATTGAGCAGCATATTGTATTTCTCATTTTCGTCATCGCTCAAATTCTCTTCCTGCCTTCTCGTTTCGTCGTCCGCCTGCGGGAAATAAGAGATTAACTCTCTGAGAGCGGTCATACCTTCGGGAACGACTTGTTTGAGCCTGTTAAATGCCTCTATACCTAACAGCGGGTCAGCGTCCTTAAAGTATTGTGCGTAAGTCGCTTTTATCTGGTCGTTGTATGCTATTTCTTCTGACAGCGCCCCCGACTGATTGAGAAAGTCCACCAGCCCTCTGTCCTCTCTATTTAAAGAATTTGGGCACTTTATGGGCAAAACTTCGTGGAATAAATCCTTAGTTTGCGAACAGAATACTGGCTTACCGTTGACGAGGGCGGTCGTGCTGACGGGGCGCTCCCGCTCAGGTAACGCCAAAGTAAGATACACCCTCATATGATAAGGATGCCTCGGGTCTAACCTGTGCGCAGCATATTCCTCATCGTCCACAGTGACAGTCCTTCCTTCCAGCCAAATCTCTTCCCATGCGTAATCGGAAATTTGCGGTCTATAGCCACGATTTATATTGCCATCTTGGGCGGGCTCTATGTCGTTGTCCCCCTTCTTCTTAAAGTAGCCTACCTTGTAGCCGTCGTGCGTGGCGTAGAGAAGTTCGTAAGCGTAATGTCCTTTCTCTCCAGAAGGTGGATGGTAAAGAATGGTGATAGTGTCATCAGGCAAAGTGACGAGCACGGGGACATCGGATAGCGGAACGACTTTCTCCACATAGTATTCTTCTGGCAGATATCGGTA
>CALDGA010000134.1 GCA_937942085.1 uncultured Flavobacteriales bacterium | reverse complement strand
GCCGTTTCGTTGGGACATCACAAAATTTGTCAAGATAGGCAGAAATCGGCTTGAAGTGAAGGTAACGAACACATGGGTAAACAGGTTGATTGGTGATGAGGAATTGCCTGATGATTGCGAGTGGCATCCCGATGGCAGGTTGAGAGCATTCCCCCAATGGTTCGTTGAGAACCAGCCCCGTCCATCAAGGCGATTGACCTTTACAACTTGGAAACACTACCGCAAAGGCGCACCTTTGGAAGAAGCGGGGTTGCTTGGTCCAGTCCGCATCATCGTTGGAGTCTGTCAACCATTGTGAGGACAGCAAGAAGGTTGGACACAGTTTCCGCTAACTGTTGACATTCATGTATCTCTATGTCACAATTGTTTGCGAAACTTTTGACGACAATTGTAGTCAAAATTAATGGGGCTTTTGAAGGAGGGATAAACATGAGGCGCTTACCAAACATCGGACGCGTGGAGTTAGAAATCTTGCAATTCATTGCTGACCACAATCCCGTTACAGTGCGTGAAGTTGCTGAACACTTTGCTCGTGTAAAAGGTTATGCCCGCACGACGGTATTGACGATGATGGAAAGGTTGAGGAGGAAGGGCTATTTAACTCGCAGAAAAGTCGGCAACACCTATTTATACTCACCCAGCCAGCCTAAGGCAGTTTTGCTTCAAACTTTTGTGCATGATTTTGTGCAAAGGGTTTTGGGCGGTTCCATTTCGCCTTTCATAGTTTACTTGTCGCAAGAAGCCGAACTCAGTGAAGATGAGTTGCAAGAACTTCAACGACTTGTGAAAGAATTGGACACAAGACGGAGGGAGGGATAACGATGGGGAATTGGGTTGACATGCTTAATGCTGCTGCAGATACATGGATGAACGCTATGTTTCGGGCTTGCTGGCAAGGCAGTATCGCTTTGGCTTTGGTCTGGGCAATCACTCGCCTCTTCCCTAAACTCCCACCTTCCATCTGCTGTTGGTTATGGCGTCTGGCTTATCTCAAACTGCTTGTCTCTCTCATTTGGGCAACGCCTATTGATCTACCTGTGCTTCCTTCCATCCCTGAACCCGTTGCGAGGGACATTTCGGTGAAAAGAGGAAGCAAAGTAAAGACGCCTATCTCCGTTTTCAATGTCCGCAGTTACCCTATCTCCACTTCGTCACAGACAAGCGAAGAGGCATCACCAAAAGAACTTGGACGAACAAATGTGCCTCGCCCGAACGCCGCAAGCGTTTTGTTGATGCTTTGGCTTTTAGGTTTGGGATGGCACTTTGTTTTAGTGATGCAAGCGTGGAAAAGAGCACAGCAACTGAAGATAGCGAGCCAACCAGTGCGCGATGCCAAATTGCTCTTGTATTGTTCGGAACTTAGTTGGAAATTTGGTTTGCGCCATGTGCCCTACTTAATGGCAAATGAAGAAATTTCCAGCCCACTCTTGTTTGGTATTGTTCACCCAATAATCCTCTTTCCGTCATCGCTGCTGAACAGTTGTCCTCCAGAGCAACTTCGGCTGGTGCTGGCACACGAGTTAGCTCATCTAAAGCGTAAAGATTTGCTTTGGAACTGGTTACCAGTGATTGGGCAAGGATTGTTTTTCTTCAATCCGTTGCTATGGTTGGCTCAACGGGAGTGGCAATTGGTGCAAGAAATGGCTTGCGACGAAATGGTTATCCTGCAAACGAATGCATCACTTTCCAATTACGGGGAGGCATTGCTTAAAGTTTTAGAGCAATGCCGCCTGACGCAGAAAAGGTCATTTGTTACCGTTGGGGTGGCGGAGTCCTTTAAAACGCTCAAAAGGAGGTTGATAGCAATGAAGTCACTGAAGCCCCTCTCCCGCCGAAAGTTAGTAGCAATAAGCGTGGCAGTAACAATTGTTGCCTTTGTAGGCATCGTCCCTTGGAGATTGGTGGCACAGCCGTCAAAACCGACTGGGCGAACGACTCTTCAACGATCAGGGGCAGTAGCACGAACGCCTATGAGAAAAGGCATGGAATTGGTTTACGAAGGTGAAGCATGGGTTTTGGTGTCAGGCAAAGAAACGAAAGCGAATTTGAAAGTGATTGAATTCGTCAAGGGAGTTGCTCCTGATGGCACATCCACTGTTGTTAGCCTCCGAGTGTTCCGACATCCCGTTTACAGCCCAGATGCTTCCCTGCGAATCGTATCGGTTCGTTCAGACGGAAAAGAAGTCCCACTTGATCCTAACAGCAAACAATTTGCAAGCGAAATCCCTCCAAAACTGTTCTCTCACCATTTCATTCGCACTTTACCCGTTTATTTCATGTCACCTCAACACTTGAAGGTAGGTAAATCGTGGGTGACAGAAGAGCGCATGCCCGTTCATTTGTATGTCGCTACCGTCAACAACCAATTCTTTCCGCTCGTTGAAGTGAAAATGAACAATCAGGTTGTAGGACTGGAAAGAATCAACGGTGTCAATTGCTGGGTTGTTCGTCGCTCCTTGGTAAAACCTGTCCCTATACATGGTGGCGATTGGGCAACACACCTTCTGGAAAAGAACGAAACAGTGTGGGTGGATGCCAAGACAGGGTTGGTTAAACAGGTTCACACCGAAACAATTTTGCAAGGGCGAAAGGGCAAATTCCGCCATAACGCCTTAAAACTGACTCTAAAACGCCAGCGTCTCTTGACAGGCAGTGCCTTAGAGCAACGCCTCAAAGAGTTGCAAATGGTGGAAACGATGCAGAGGATGCTTGGTCGCCTGATCGTGGATTTAGAAGTCTACGAATTGTGGAGGACTTTGGACAAGGACAAAATTGACGAAGCACAAGCCATCGTAAAAATATTGCTTAAAGACTTTCGGTTCTTCGCCCATCGCTTCCCCAATAGTCCCTACAACGATTATTGGTCAGTTTGGGGGCAACTATTGCAATTTGAAGATGAGAATTTGGAATTGACAGAGGAGTTCGCTGAGCGAATAGGTGAACCTGCTCCTGACTTCAAACTGACCTCACCAGACGGCGAAACAGTGCAATTATCAGCATTGAGGGGCAAGGTCGTGTTGCTAAACTTCTTCGGTTTTGGGCTTAAAGAAGGAGAAAAGATAACCCGACAGCGAGGATTTGAAGAGATGGTCAACTATGTTGAGCACATCCACCGTGACTACAAGGATAAAGGCGTTGTAGTGTTAGGGATTTGGACTTTCCACCCCCCTGAGCGACTAAAAGAATTTGCTGAGGTTCATGGGTTGACATTTCCTATCCTATTGGATAACAGCGGTGTGTGGCGTGCTTACAAAATTTCATCATGGCCAACAGACATTGTGATTGACAAGGCAGGTAAAATCCGCTTCATGATGCGCGGATATGTGGACAAGAGTCCTTTACGGCAGGCAATTGAAGCAGCGTTAAGAGATTGACTGTTTGAAGATTAACCACATGGTCGCCAGTGGTAGACCAAATTTTTGCCCCGCCAATCTTCTTCAACGATGACCAAATAATCGCCTGCTGAGGTTTTGAGGGCGTGAATGCCGTGAACCATGTCAATCCAGCCACTGTTGCCACCGACTTCTGGACCGGGGAACATCACACCTACCTTTTCGCCCGTGTCGGCTCGGTAAACATGAACCATTGCTGGGATGCCTTTCGTCGGCTTGACCATCACT
>CALDGA010000133.1 GCA_937942085.1 uncultured Flavobacteriales bacterium | reverse complement strand
ATGGTGCGGACAGTTCATCGGCTTAAGCAAGTACTCTTCGCCCTCTTCTGGAGTGTGGATAGGCTGGAAGCTGTCCTTGCCGTATTTCGCGTAGTGACCAGAACAAACGTATAGTTCCTTGTTTCCAATGTGCGGCGTGATCACAGGGCTATATCCTGCTTTCTTCTGTGCACGCTTCAGGAAGTTCTCCAAGCGCTCGCGCAGCATGGCACCTTTCGGCAACCACAATGGCAATCCTTGACCTACGCGTTGGCTGAAGGTGAATAGTTCTAGTTCTTTACCTAGTTTTCTGTGGTCGCGTTTTTTCGCTTCTTCCAACAACTCTAGGTAGTCCTTGAGTTCACCGGCTTTCATGAAGCTTACCCCATAGACACGCGTCAACTGCGGATTATTCTCATCACCGCGCCAGTAGGCACCGGCGACGTTCATGATTTTTACTGCTTTGATGTATCCCGTGTGTGGAATGTGTCCACCGCGACATAAGTCTGTAAAATCCGCATGGTCACAGAAAGTGATCGTACCGTCCTCGAGGTTCTCAATGAGTTCGGTTTTGTACGGGTTGTCCTTGTAGGCTTCCAAGGCTTCCGCTTTGGTTACGGCGCGCAACTTGAATTCGAATTTCTGACGGGCAAATTCCAACATTTGCTTTTCGATTTTCTCGAAATCCTTTTCAGAAATCATCTCATCGCCAAAGTCAACGTCGTAGTAGAATCCTTTCTCGATGGCTGGACCAATGGTCAGCTTTGCCTCAGGATAGAAGTGGAGGATGGCCTGGGCTAGGACGTGCGCTGAACTGTGCCAGAACGCCTTCTTACCGCCATCGTCGTTCCAAGTAAAGAACTGCAACGTACCGTCCGTGGTCAAAGGATCGTTCAATTCGATGGTTTGGCCATCGTAGGTGCCCGATAGAATATTGCGTGCCAGTCCGTGCGAGATGCTCATCGCTACGTCCATGGCCGTCGTCCCTTTGTCGTAGGTTCTTTGGTTGCCGTCTGGAAACGTTACAGTAATCATTTTTCTCCTTTGTTTTCCTAAGGTTACAGAAGCGCAAATTTAACTCGGTTATCGGGGATTTAGGCTTTTTTTCCATTCGATTTTCCAACCATCCAAAAGGATACTATTTTTGCATGTAATGAATGCCCCATTAGATAAGGACACTGTCCTCCAACAATTCAACGCTGCCTGCAAGGGAACGTTGATGGAAACCTTGAATATCACCTATGTAGATGCCGATCCTGCCACAGGAAAATTGGTCGCTACGATGCCCGTGGATTCAAGAGTATATCAGCCGATGCAAATCTTGCACGGCGGGGCCACCGTTGCTTTGGCAGAATCTGTGGGGTCGGCCGCCTCTCAAATGTTGATAGATCCTAGTAAAGAAGCGGCTGTAGGCCTCGAAATCAGTGCGAATCACGTTAAAAGTGCACGTACTGGAATGCTGATCGCAACGGCCGAATGTGTACACAAGGGGCGCACCTCACACCTGTTCCAGATCAGAGTTGAAAACGAACAAGGCGAGCTGATTTCGGTTGTTAAGTTGTTGAATTTTGTCAAACAACGCCGCTGATGCTCTCATTGATTGTCCAATTTCCTGGCGCAACCCCCCAAGCACTGCGCTACCGTTCCGCGACATTGGATCAAAGTGATTTGATTCTACGTGGTTTTAGCTGGGATGCGCATGGATTTGCGGAGGAAGAATCTTTAGAAGTGTCCGATTTCTGGAGCGAATTTGGCCAAGTTTCCCTCGATTGTTGGGAGAATAAGAGCGCAGCGAGCTACCAAAACGAAGTCAGCCAAGTCCTTCAGAAAATCCACCAGCACCAGGTGCAAAAGGTCGTACTGAGTCGTACTCATTTTATGTCTACGGACGATGCGGATGCCTCAGCCACGTTCCGATCATTGTGCAATCAGTTCCCTAACTGTACGGTATTTGCCTTCTATCACGACCACTTCGGAAGTTGGATGGGCGCCACTCCGGAAGTACTCTTGGAGGGGACCGAGCAAGGGTTCCGTTCCATGTCATTGGCCGGCACGCGATTGAGCGGTGGAATGAATTGGGGCGAGAAAGAAATAGAAGAACAAAAATTTGTCACCAAAGAGATTCATCGCACCCTAAAAAACCTCGGTGGACACGTGCGCCGTACGCCCCAGACCACCTTCGAGGCCGGACCTGTGGAGCATTTGATGACCTGGGTGAACACCGACAATAGTCAACTACAAGCCTTCGAAACCTTGGAGGCACTACATCCTACGCCTGCCGTTTGTGGAACGCCGACCCCAGCTGCGCTGGCGGTGTTAGATGAAATTGAATCCTATCCTCGTGAACTTTATACGGGCTATTTGGCCTGGGTAAATGAAACTGTTTATGCCAACGTGCTTTTGCGCACCATGAAGTGGCATGCAAACGGAATTCAGTTCTTTGCAGGGGGTGGGATAACAAAGGACAGCGTACCTTTGAATGAGTGGATGGAGACGGAATACAAGATCTCTGCCCTCAAGGACGCTGTACAACTCAAATGACAACCACCAAGCACACGGCACATTGGACCTTAGAAGCCTTCGCTCAGGCAGGGGTGAAGACCATTGTCTTTTCTCCCGGCTCTCGCAATGCTCCGTTGGTCATTGCCGCAGAAGCACTAGGGGCTTTCGAAATGATGGTTCTTGGCGATGAGCGCAGCGCCGCTTTTCATGCCTTAGGGCGCAGTCAGGTGACTGGAACTCCGGTAGCGGTTTGTTGTACCTCTGGAAGTGCATTGGCCAATTATTACCCGGCCGTGCTCGAGG
>CALDGA010000132.1 GCA_937942085.1 uncultured Flavobacteriales bacterium | reverse complement strand
CAAACGACGGTCCTCTTTGTAACGCACTTTCTCAAGGAGGCCCATGGCCATTAATCGGTCCACCATACGACTGGCGTCACTCATTTTATCGAGCATGCGTTCACGAATCTCAGACGTAGTCACCCCTTCGGAGCCACTGCCTTTGACGATTCGCAGCACATTGTACTGCTGCATGGTCAAACCGTGCTCCTTTAACTCTTCCATAATTCGCCCTTTCAACACATTGTAAGTGTAGATGATAATGACGATGAGTTTACTTTGATCTGAGGTGAAAGATTCCTGATGAATCTCTTGTTCTAGCGTCATTGCAGATTGGTGTTATAACACTAATTCAACAAAAAAATCGCCCAGACGTTCACGCCCAGGCGAAATTCATTTATACGGTCATGATATCCTGCTCCTTCTTCGCATACATCGCATCACACTTCGCAATGTAGTCGTCGGTCATTTTTTGAATATCGTTTTCATAATCTTTTTGAAGGTCCTCGCTAAGTCCATCGTTGCCCAATTTCTTCAACTCGTCCATGGCACTCTTACGAGCGGCACGTACCCCAACCTTTGCGCTTTCGCTTTCTGCTTTGGCCAATTTTGCCAAATCTCTACGACGCTCTTCCGTCAATGGTGGTACAGAAATGATAACGCTCTCACCATTATTCATAGGATTGAACCCCAAACCAGCATTTAGAATGGCCTTTTCGATCTCAGGAATCAACGTCTTTTCCCAAGGCTGAATACTGATCGTACGAGCATCCGGTGTGTTGACATTACTCACCTGTTGCAACGGCGTAGGCGCACCGTAGTACTCTACCATCACACCTTGCAGCATGGATGGGTTGGCACGTCCAGCGCGAATTTTCACCAAGGCTTTCTCCATGTGAGACAACGCTCGGTCCATATCGTCCTTTGTGGCATCAAATAGGAAGTCTATCTCTTCTTGCATACCGCTGTATTTAGTTCTTTACTATCGTTCCTACTCCTGGCGTTCCTTCCACCACCTTCATCAAATTCCCTGGGGTGTTCATGTCAAAGACCAGTATAGGTAATTTATTTTCTTTACTTAAGGTGAAGGCCGTCATGTCCATTACGTTCAATCCCTTATCGTAAACCTCTTTGAAACTCAATGAATCAAACTTAGTGGCTGAGGCGTCCTTCTCTGGATCAGCAGTGTAGATACCATCGACCCGAGTACCTTTCAAAATCACATCTGCTTGGATCTCAACGGCACGCAGAGTAGCTCCTGTATCGGTTGTAAAATATGGATTTCCTGTACCTGCAGAGAAGATAACCACCCGGCCCTTTTCGAGATGACGAATGGCACGACGACGAATAAAAGGCTCAGCCACTTTATCCATCTCTATGGCACTTTGTAAACGAGTATTTACCCCAGCTGCTTCCAATGCACCCTGAAGGGCTAAGCCGTTAATGACAGTCGCTAGCATACCCATGTGGTCTGCTTGAACGCGGTCCATGCCCTGTGACGCACCACTAATGCCGCGGAAAATATTACCGCCGCCGATCACGACACCTACCTGGACACCTTTCTTAACTACGGTCTTGATTTCTTCTGCGTATTCTGCGATGCGCTTGGGATCAATACCAAAATCTTTCTCCCCCATCAGGGCTTCTCCGCTGAGTTTGAGGAGCACTCGATTGTATTTCATCTCTTTTGGTTTGAACACAAATATATCGAAAGTAGGCCCCTCTATGCAATGAGAACCGCGCGAGTTTTCCCCGTTTTAAGCACAAAAAAAACGCGCCGGCGATGCCGGCGCGTTTCCTAAAATTTTCGCTTCCTCTAGATTATAGAGATACGCGCTTGAAATCTACTACTGCCAAACCAGCTTGAACGCTAGTGAGGTATTTAGCAACGCTCATCTTAGAATCTTTGATGAAGTCTTGGTCTACCAAAGTGTTCTCCTTGAAGAATTTGTTCAAACGACCAGCTGCGATCTTGTCCAACATTTCTTCTGGCTTACCTTCTTGACGAGCCAATTCTTTACCTACTTCCAATTCGCGAGCGATCACGTCTTCAGAAACAGAATCACGATTCAAAGCAACTGGGTTCATCGCTGCAGCTTGCATCGCAACATCTTTACCAGCTTCTTCAGCTTCAGCAGTCAAACCTACCAAAGTACCGATCTTATTTCCCATGTGGATGTAAGAAGCAACGTAAGGAGCGCTAACAGTAGCAAGCTCAGCAACTTCAATCTTCTCACCGATCACACCTGTTTGCTCTTGCAATTTCGCAGCAACAGTCAAGCCGCCTTCGAATTCAACAGCGCCGAATTCTTCAGCAGACTGAACACCAGTTGCCAAAGCGATATCAGCCAATTTGTTTGCCAAAGCAACGAAATCATCGTTCTTCGCTACGAAGTCAGTCTCACAAGATAACTTCACGATTACACCTTTATCAGAACCGTTAGTTTTTGCAATAACTGCACCTTCAACTGCATCGCGATCAGCACGCTTCGCAGCTACTTTTTGACCTTTCTTACGTAGGATGTCGATTGCAGCTTCGAAGTCGCCTTCCGCTTCAACCAAAGCTTTTTTACAATCCATCATCCCTGCACCTGTTTGCTTTCTGAGTTTATTTACATCAGCAGCGGTAATGTTTGCCATGATATTGAGTTTAAAATTGTGTTTGAATTATAAAAGAGAGCCGTAAAGGTTATCCTCACGGCTCTCCGAAAAAAATCTATTCTATTAAGAAAGTGCTAAGATTAAACCTTCGCTGCTTTCTTTTCGATCTTTGATTGCTCGGCAGCCGCTTTATCACTCTTACGTTGTGACAAACCTTCTTTGATTCCAGCCGTTACACGCTCCAAAATAACAGCGATACTCTTAGAAGCATCATCGTTAGCTGGAATCGCGTAATCTACACGACGTGGGTCCGAGTTTGTGTCTACCATCGCGAATGTCGGGATGCCCAACTTGATGGCTTCGTCTACAGCAATGTGTTCACGCTTGATATCAACGATAAACAAGGCAGCAGGAAGACGATTCATATCTTCCACAGAACCAAAGTCCTTTTCCAATTTTGCACGCTGGCGGTCTACTTGTAGACGCTCACGCTTAGAAAGAGTTTCGAACGTACCATTTTCCTTCATCTTATCGATGCTCTGCATCTTCTTGATGGCTTTGCGGATGGTTACGAAGTTCGTCAACATACCTCCTGGCCAACGCTCAGTTGCGTAAGGCATGTTTACATCGCCAGCGTATTTCGCTACGATTTCTTTCGCTTGCTTCTTCGTTGCAACGAAAAGGATTTTACGACCTGATGCAGCGATTTTTTTCATCGCTTCAGTAGCTTCTTCAAGCTTTGCATCTGTTTTGTGTAGGTCGATAACGTGGATACCGTTGCGCTCCATAAAGATGTAAGGAGCCATGTTTGGATTCCACTTTCTGGTAAGGTGTCCGAAATGTACACCAGCGTCTAATAGACCTTTAACGTCGATTTTTGCCATTTTGTTTTAGTTTACGTTCTTGAATGAGCAACGATAGAGTGGTCATTTTAAAAAATCGCCTTTATCGTTTAGATACTAAACTAAACCTGTCTTATCAAGACTTAGGTTTGTGCGTAAGAGCTTTCAATGAACAAATTAATTATTAGTGTTCCTCTGAAATTATCTTTTCGAGAACTGGAACTTCTTTCTCGCTTTTTTCTGTCCGAATTTTTTACGCTCAACCATTCTTGGGTCTCTCGTAAGTAAACCTTCTGGTTTTAATGCGCTTCTGTTTTCTTCGTCTATTTCGCATAGCGCTCTTGAAATCGCTAAGCGTATTGCTTCTGCTTGTCCTGTAATTCCTCCTCCGTGTACGTTAACGTTGACATTGTATTTACCAGCAGTTTCTGTTAATTCGAAAGGTTGGTTTAC
>CALDGA010000131.1 GCA_937942085.1 uncultured Flavobacteriales bacterium | reverse complement strand
GCGTTGGTCAACACATATTCCGGAACGTATCCGCCGATTGCGGTGATTGCTGCTTTCATAGCTTTGTTGTTGTGGGGGCTAAAATAGGCCCCTTGATTTTTCTAGAGGTGCCCAAAAAAGAAAAAGTAGCCCTAAAAAAGGCTACTTTTTTAACAATCAATGCGTTAAACGGAGGGCTTACGCCTTTTCCATTACCACTTTACCCTTGTAGTAAAGTTTTCCTTCGTGCCAGTGTGCACGGTGGTAAAGGTGAGCCTCACCAGTGGTTGGGCAGATAGCCAATTGCTGATCAGCCGCTTTGTAGTGCGTTCTACGCTTATCTCTTCTTGTGCTAGACTGTCTGCGCTTAGGATGTGCCATTTTTCAATTCGTTATTTATTCAACAAGTCTTTTAATTGGTCCCAACGTGGGTCCGTATCCGTTTCAGTTTCTTCGTCTTCGTCCTCCAAGTAATCCTCGATACCGTTGCCGGCATTCGGTCCATATAGCTTTGCTGGAATACTCAACACCACTAGTTCGTACACTATTTGTGCGATGTTGAACTGGTGCTCACCATGGGGTAATATCAACAACTCTTCATTTTCGTCGTTGTAGGCATCACCAAATTTCACCTGAACATCAAAGGCATTATCTAACGCCTGCTCGAAGGGTTCGTTGGTCACGTCGCAAGGCGCTTGGATGCCGCCTGAAAAATTCAAGCTGAGGTCCAAAACAGTCTCGCTTTTTACCATTTCCATCGTGACTTTTCCACGCAATTGTGAATAATCGTCATACTCGAAAAGTTCAAAGAACGAATCATCCAGATCAAACTCAAATACGTGTGTCCCGTTGGACAAGCCGATAAAGGCGATATCAAAGTCCTTCGTTTTCACTACTTCAATTATCTCTGAATGAGCGTGCAAAGATATTCAAATTGTTGAAAACTTCTAATTCTTCTCTTTTTGTTTTTTGAGAGGATTTGCGGTCATCTCATCGTATTGAATTTGAGCTTGAACCGTTTCAATGGCGGTGAAGATGGCATGCTGGAATGAGGCGTGGTCTGCCTTGCCTTGTCCAGCAATGTGCATAGCAGTTCCATGATCCGGAGAAGTTCGGACAACGCTGAGCCCTGCGGTACAATTGGTCCCAGTTCCCATAGCTAAACTTTTGAACGGAATTAACACCTGATCGTGGTACATGCCCAACACTGCGTCGAAGCGCTCTTCATGGCCTTGCCCGAAGAATCCGTCGGCAGGGTATGGGCCCTTTACAATGGCGCCTAATTTTTGACTGTTTGCAATGGCCGGTGCTATAATTTCTTGCTCTTCGCTACCAATGGTTCCCATCTCGCCGGCATGTGGATTCAAGCCTAGCACCGCAATGGTCGGCTTAATTTTCCCAAAATCACGCTTTAAGCTGTGGGCCAATAGCGCAATACTCTTTTCGATCTTTTCCTGGGTCAATGATGCGGCAACATCTTTGATAGGTACGTGTCCCGTAACGGTGGCCACGCGAACATAATCCGAGGCGAGCACCATCAACACTTCGTTGCCGAAGGCCTCTGCCAAATAGCCTGTATGCCCTCGGAAGCTCTCCTGTTGTTCCGCAATGTTGTGCTTATTGATGGGTGCCGTTACAATAGCATGGATTTGGCCTGCTTTGGCGGCCTCAATAGCCGCATCAATACTCTTTAGCGCATAGGCGCCACTCACGTCTGTAGGAACGCCCAATTCGAGTTCAACATTATCCTCCCAAACGGAAACGAGGTTGTTTTTGCCCTCCTTGATTTGGTCGATGGAATCCACAACGTTGAAGTTGAAATCACGCTTATCAATGGCATTGCGGTGGTAAGACGCCAGTTTGCTTGAGGCGAAGACGACCGGCGTACATAGCTCGGCCACTCGCTCATCTTCCAAGGCTTTGATGATAATCTCCATGCCTATGCCGTTGAGATCACCACAAGTAATTCCCACCACAGGTTTGGTCAATACATCTGCCCCTTCCCACTCCGCTTCCGGAGCGTCGAAGTTCATATCATAAAGATCGGCTTGCGCATCAAGGTTCTCCTTTAGTTCCTCTGCGACAGGTTGTGCTTTTACGACTTTCGCTGGCTTTTTATTTCTGCCGCGTCCATCACGCCCACGTCCTCCTTGCTTTTGCTCACGAGGTTCCTGGCCTTCTTTTGCCTCACCTTGGGCCTGCTCTTGTCCTTCGCCTTTTGGCTTGCGATTTCTATTGCGATTGCGTCCGCCTCGGTTGCGTCTGCGGCGATCTCCTCCCGTATTTTCGCCGTTGCCAGCGTTGTTGTTTGGATTGTTGTTTTGTGAGTCGCTCATTAGGCAGATTTTTTGCTGAGGAAGTCAAATAATAATCGGACACCTACACCTGTACCGCCTTCTACGCGATAGCCGATGCGTTTCTTCAAGAAAGCAGGTCCGGCGATGTCCAAGTGAATGTACGGATAATCAGTGAAGTGCTCCAAGAACTTCCCTGCGGTAATGGCACCTGCCTCTGCACCGCCAATGTTTTTCATGTCGGCAATAGGGCTCTTCAACAGCTCCTTGTATTCGTCCCAGAACGGGAATTCAACTACGCGTTCGTGAGTAGCCAAACCGCTCGCTTGCAAGGTGCTCATGGCTTCTGCTCCGGCATTGCCCATTCCGACGATGGCGTAGTGGCCAATAGCGCGTGCTGCTGCACCAGTTAAAGTAGCAAGGTCAATGACCAATTCTGGATTGTATCGCTTCGCATACACCAAAGCATCGCTCAAAATCAATCGTCCTTCGGCATCGGTATTCATCACCTCAACGGTCGTGCCGTCAGAAATGGTAATGACATCACCGGGAGTTACGGCATTACCCCCAGGGCGGTTATCTGTCGCAGGAACAAGGCCAATGACATGAAGCGGTAAATTTGCCTCCGCCACAGCACTCATGGTACCCAATACCGCCGCAGCTCCGCCCATGTCCGACTTCATATCGTCCATGTAGTTCGTCGGCTTCAAGCTCAAACCACCGGTATCATAGACCACTCCTTTTCCAACCAATACAATCGGTTTTTCATTGGTGGCTCCGGCCGGCTTGTGCTCCATAATGATGAATACAGGCGGCTCAGTCGAACCATAGTTCACGGCAAGTAGACCGCCCATTTTCAAGCTTTCAATCTGCTTCTTCTCTAACACCTCTACTGAAAATCCATGACGCTTTCCGGCGGCTTTGGCTTCATTCGCCAAATCTGTAGCCGTAAGGTCGATGACTGGAGTGTTGACCAAATCGCGCGCAAAAACAGTTCCCATCACGGCCACGGCTTGTGCTTGTACAGCAGCTTCATGACCTGCCTCAACAAAGAGTTGAACCAAGGAGTTGCGACGCTTGTGTTGGTCGGAGAAGTAACGCAAGAATTGGTAATTTCCTAAAGCGGCCCCCTCTGCTACGGCAGGTACGTGGTGCCCCAATATGGCGACGCGATCGGCGAACAAGGCGTTGGCCTTTAAACACAAGGCATTACCCGCCTGGCGCATTTTCTCGGCACGCGCATCCGCACCCAAAGAAGATTTGACTTTATATACCCAAGTCGTATTCGCCCCGCTTTGCAGTTCTAGCCACTCCTCGTCAAACTTATCGGCCAATGCTTCAACACGTGCTTGCTGCTCGGGAGCGAGGTGTGTGGCCAATTCTTCTAAGTTTTCGTAAACAATCGCGAGGGGTCCGGTGTAATCAGGGGTGTATGTAGAGACTTTCATGTTCTAAATATTTAGCTTCAAATGTACTATTTTAACCAACCACAAAACAGTCCCCATGTTTACCGGAATTATTGAAAACGTTGCACGGGTTGCCAAACTGGAAAAAAGCGAAGGCAACTTGGAATTATATATGGAATCTCCGCTGGCGGCACAGATGAAAATCGACCAAAGTGTAGCCCACAATGGGGTGTGTCTGACCGTCGTGGAAATCTTTGGCGACCGCACCTACCGCGTGACGGCCATCGAGGAGACCCTCAACAAAACCAATCTCAATGATTTGGTGGAAGGCAGCCCTGTGAATTTAGAGCGCTGCATGACCATGGGCGATCGTTTCGACGGGCATATTGTGCAAGGCCATGTGGACCAAGTGGCAATTTGTACCGCGGTCGAAGCACACGACGGATCTTGGACCTTCACCTTCTCGTACGATACCTCTTTAGGAAATGTAACCGTTGAAAAAGGGTCCATTACCGTGAACGGCACCTCCTTAACCGTGGTGGACTCCAAAGAGGGCAGCTTTAGTGTAGCCATCATTCCCTATACCTACGAACACACGGTTTTTCACAGCATAAAGGTAGGGGACCGAGTAAACCTCGAGTTCGATGTGATCGGCAAATATGTGGCCCGCATGATTAAAGGCTATCTAGGTTGATAACCGTCCGACACATAGGAATTCTCGACGACGAAAAACTGGCAGTAGACGGCATGGTTTTTCAGCTGTCCAAGCTGTTGCCACAGGCCAATGTGGAAGGTTTTACGCAGCACAAACCCTTCGTCCAATGGTGTGAAGAGCACTGTCCCGAAATGGTGTTTTTAGACATGGAGATGCCCGGCGCGAACGGATTGGAAGTTGCCCAGAGCATTAAACCGATGGTTGGGAACATTGTCTTTGTGACTGCCCATACCGAATACAGTTTAGAGGCTTTTGATACTGCGGTAGACTATGTCCTTAAACCAGTTTCTCCGAAGCGTTTGGCCCAGAGTCTTAAAAAAATTGCGGAATTAAAACCCGTAGGAACTTTTGAGGAACTTCGAATAAAAATCCCAATCAAGGGTTCTTTCCATTCTCTGTCGGAATCTAAAATCAACATCCTTCAAGGCCAACGCAATTACACGGAAGTGATTCTCAATAACGGGGAGCGGCACCTGGTCGCGCGTACGTTAAAGAGTTTCGAAGAAGGATTGAGTCAGAGATTTGCTCGAATTCATAAAAGTGTCATCGTACGTCGCGATGCGGTAAAACGTATTGATTGGGGGAGTAAAATTTTAGTTCATATGACGGGTGGAGAGGTTTTAGAAGCTTCAAAATCGAGAATGAACGAATCAGATTGGGCCGATGTATAAACATTGGTGGGTCATATTAGCGGCATGGATTGTAGTGGGCTGTAGCCCACAGGTATCTAACGACTTGCCGGAGCGGGTCGCAGAAGTAACAGGCATGGAGCGTTTAAGCACGGACTACCTTGCGGGCGTTGAGGATTTAATAGGCAGTAAAAACGAGCTTGAAGAGGCGTGGGGATTATACATGCGGGCCCGTGACCTCGTGGTCAAAGGAGCGAGCGTAGAATCCTTGCCTATGATCGAGCGAAGCGAGATCCTATTTCGATCGAATAACAACCTTCAAGGACTATCGAGAATACTATTGTTGAAGGCGCATTCGTATTGGGCCTTGGGTGCAGGCGAAGAAATATTGTCTACTTCTGAGGAAACGATGGCATTACGTCAAGGCGATACATTGGCTTGGGCTACTGCTGCAGGGAATTATTCTACTTACTTGATTGATTTCGGCTTTTACGGGGAAGCGCTCGAATATTCGGACACGGTATTGGCGATTTTTAAATCCCGAGCTGGGAAAATCAACCCTAGCGAAGCCTACGCGGTGCGTGCGGAGGCTCTTCATCATGTGCACAAGAACCCGGAGGAGGTTGATTCGCTCATTCAAGGGGCCTTGGCCTTGGTAGATAGTGCGGGGGTGCCAGATATCGATAAGCAGAACATTTATTTACGAGCACTTGGTTTGGAGGCCATGAATCAAGTGGAATTGGCCCAATGTATTGAGTTTGCTCATGCACGAAATTTTTGGGATTTGGAAGCTCAGGCACGCCATCAATTCACTGAATACGACCTCTTGGGAGAATCACGTGATGAGGCCAAGGAGGCAGAGATTTTGGCGAATAGGTTGGCCTTGAGAAGGGTGGATGCGAGTCAGAGTAGATTTTTGGCTTTTGAGTTAGAGCGAGGTAAGAGAGAGCGGTTTCGATTCGAGGAAACGGCAAAATTGCGCCAGCAGACCTTGGCAATTTTCTTGAGCATGGCCTTGATTTTGGCCATTGGAATCTGGGTGTCGTACCGTTCGGTGTTGCGCACGAAGGAAGCACTATTGAGCGTACAGGAGGCAGAATTGGAACTAGAATCGTACAAGAACAAGATTCGTCCACATTTTCTGTTTAACCAATTAAACAATGTCAACGGCATCCTGAACCAGGAGCGCATGGAAGATGCGCAAGAGTATTTGGCGGAATTGGGCCAATACCTGCGTTCGCTTCTCCAAGATCAAAACGGTCACTTCGTCAATGTGGGAGCAGAGTTGCATCATTTACAGAAGTATGTAGCACTGCAGCAGCAAAGCTCCTATGCACATGTCGAGTTTACCATTGATGCATCTGCATCGTCCAAGAAAGCGCTCATTCCCTCGGGGATCTTGCAGCCCTTGGTGGAAAATAGTTTCAAATACGCGGGAAGCACAGGCGATCAGGAAGCTTGGGTTCACATCACTGTGGTGGAAGAGGGACCATCTCTTCGCTTGGAAGTTTCAGATTCTGGATATGGTGATTCTTTGCCCAAAGGTGGAACGGGCCATGGCTTAGCCTTGGTGAAGCAGCGCATTGAATACCACCGGAAGCAGGCGAAAAAAGAGGAACTTTGGACCTTGCAAACCTCCTTTACCAAAGCAAAAGGCACCGTGAACATCACAGTGCCTTTATCGACTGATAAAATAGCCTAAGTTTATTGGTGATATAAATGTATCAAGTGATACGAAAGCATCGCCTTGGATTTATCGTAGGGCGGATTGCTTTATCCTAGCTCCAAGGGTCCAAGTCCATATTTCCACCGCAAAGAATGATGCCCGCGGGGCCTTCGTTCTTGTGTTTTATAGCAACAGCGAGACCTGCAGCAGCAGAAGGCTCGACCAATTGTTTCAACCTGCCCACCGCGAATTTCCAGGCCTCCTTCATCTCCTCCTCACTAACCATCATAATCTCATCCACGTAGGTGGTGATGATCTCAAATGTTTTATCGCCTAAGGAAGTTTTAAGGCCATCCGCGATGGTTTGGTGGTTTTGAGCCGGAACCCAATGTCCAGTTTGGAAGCTTTGGTAGGCATCACCAGAGGCATCCGGCTCGCAACCTACTACCTTGGCATTTCCAAAATAATGATTGGCTAAAGCGGCTCCGGAAAGTAGGCCGCCACCACCTACGGGTACGTACAATGCTTGAAGGTCGGGGTGTTCCTCGAGCAGCTCCAAGGTCGCGGTTGACTGTCCTGCGATGATGTCGTAGTTGTTGTAGGGATGCACGAGCACCGCGCCAGTTTGTGATTGGACTTCGGCAGCGGTAGTCTCTCTAGCTTCCAAGGTGGGCGCACAAAAAGTGATTTTCCCTCCATATTGGCGCACTGCGGCAACTTTAGTTTTCGGCGCGTTTTCCGGCATGATGATGTAGGCGCTTTCTCCTATTTGTGCCGCTGCCCAAGCCAAAGCCGCACCATGATTTCCTGAGCTGTGTGTAATGAATCCCTTGCCTTTTGCTATTTCGGCATTGACCAGCACTGCATTCATAGCACCGCGGGCTTTGAATGCCCCTGTTTTTTGGAGGTGTTCCCCTTTAAAAACACAAGGTTTGCCTACACGCTCGTCGAACCAATGCGATGAAAATACCGGGGTACGGTGGATAAAGGGCTTGATCCGTTCGTGCGCTGCAAGAATATCTTCTTTGGTTGGAATGTGCTCGAGCATGGCCTTATTTGAATTCAAATTTTGGGATTTCTACAAAGGGTAGGTCATCGGTATATATTGCCTCAAGGTAGTCCATAAGGGCACTTTCAAATGAGTTCAGCACCTCAGGGGTGATATCTTTTGTTTTATTGACCACTGCTCCTCCTAATAAGATCTCAGGAGCGCCGCTTTGCAGTTTGAACATCCCGGAGCGCCAAGGCAATGGATGTGGGAAGGTGCCCATTTTATCGAGGAGCCAGGCGTAGAGTAGCACCTGTAACGGTTTCCCTTTCGTCCCTTTCCAAAGGTCTTCCATGGCGCCCAGGCTGAGGTCGCTCGAGGTAAAGGAGCCGGTTTTATAATCCCAAATGGTAAGGCATTGATCCACGAGTTCGATTCGGTCAATGTAGCCCTTGAAATTCATGGGGAAGCCGAGGGCAGGATGGCCCATGGTGTGGGACAGCTCCGTTTCTATACCCAGTAGAATGATTTCGTGCATGCTGGCCCGGTGCAGGTCGTATTCTAAGAACTGACGGATCATCTGTCGGCAGACTTCTACGGTCAGAATATTGCGACCGGTATGCAAGGCGCGTCGGGAATAGCCCTTTTCTTCAACGAGGTAAGTGATGCCAAACTCCATGGCCTGTTCGGTCCACAGATCTACATCAAAGGCCGGGATTTGTTGACCGACGAATGGCTCATACACTTTCTCGAGGCCCTTGTGTACGAGGTTACCCATGACCATGGCACTCATGTTTTCCTCGACCTCGTCCTCTTCTTTGATTTTGATGAGTCGCTTTTTATAGAATTGGTCCGGCATACTGACCAATTCATTCAAGGAACTGGCACTGATACCGCGTTCCCACCACCAGGCAATGGCCGCCTTGACGGCATCTGTTTTTTCCGCTTCGAACTTCGAGGCCACACTCTGGGCATGGACTTCTCCATTGCTAAACATTCTTGGAAGCACCTTGGCCGCCGTTCCTTTGAGTTCGTGTTCTATTTGTACAAGGAAACGGCTCGGTTCTCCGCCGCCCATGGCCTCCTTATCTGTGTTAAAGGTGATGGTTGCTTCTTTACAGCGCTGAAGAATTCGGTAAAAGTGGTAGGCGTATACAGCATCCTTTTCTTCATAGGTCGGCAGTCCATAATGCCTTTTGATATCAAAGGGCAGTAGTGAATTAAAGGAGCGGCCTGCAGGCAACACACCTTCGTTAATGCCGGCGAGGATCACATATGGGAAGTCCAAGGTTCGTGATTCCAAGATTCCCATCACCTGCAATCCTTCGAGCGGCTCCCCAACGAAATCAATGCTGCCGTTGCGCAATTGTTGCTTGATCAGCTTGATCCAGATGAGGGGGTCTTGTGCGGTGTTTTGCAGGGTGCGTTTTAACTGCTCAAGGAGGGTATAGATGTGGTGTGCGGTGTTTTGGACCATCGTATCGCTCTTCTCCGTGGCGCCCACATGTTGGAGCCAATGTTGAAGCGCATCTGTGAAATCAGTAAGGTGTTGTGGCAGAAATAATCGGCCATAGGCAGGCAGGTGTTCATTGGCTTTATCACCCCAATATCTAGCTGCCGTAAAGACCTTGTTTCCATCGACAATTTCTTGGTGCCAAGCATAAGGACCCTCATCTTCTGCGGTCCAATACCGGTTGAACATCGGGTCAGTGCACAGGGCAGAGAGCGATTTGTGGTGGAGCGTCCAATCCTTTCCAGGCCTTTGATTTTTTACGGCATATTCTACCATGTTCAAGTACAATCCCACCGTGGCGGCAAGGGCCGTTTGGTTCAGCGGGAAGCCCATGGTGATGTTCACCTTATCATAGGGCGCCGGAAGGAAATTAAGCACGGGATTGAGCAGGCTTTCGTCCGCGAGAATTACCGCGATGTGGTGGGGAGGAATGCCGCGCTCGTGCCATTGTGCCAAGGTCTTGGCCACAGCTTTGGCTTGACCGGTAAATTTTGTCGCCCCTACGGGCTGAATGGTCTTTGGCAGGTTTCGCCAATCGCTCTGTGCCGGGTCCACCTTTGGGATGTAGTCCCCGAACACCTTTTCGCGTTTTTGATGCAGTCGCAAGAAATGCCCGGCCTCGTGCATGGGCGTGTGGACGTAGTGCGCATCCGTATCCCAAAGGAAGGAAGTGGGACGGCTGTTTCTAAGGGTTTTTAGGATGTCCAATTCTGCCGTATTCAACGCGTTCAATCCGGCAACAACCACTTTCTTCACTCCATTTCTCGATAGAAATGTTTCGAGCAACGCTGGTTGTTCCGCCAGCGTGCGCGCTGCCAAACCGCCATAGGCCTCTCCCCGCTCCAACAGCCCTTTGGTAAAGCGCTCGTAGGTTTGAGGAAGCAGTTGAATGAAATCCGAATAGTTGCGCATCATCTTGGTTTGCTCCTCCGGATCGAGATTCCATTCGGCCAATTTTTGCACGTTGTACAAATCCCCCAACACGTGTGCTGGATTCAGTAAATAGCGGTCGATTTCCCCAAAATCCGAGAGCAAAGTTTGTCCCCAACCCATGAATTGGCCCAAATCTTCTTCCTCTTTACCAGGAAACGAAGTGCGGCGGACTTCGCCATAACATTGATGCAAGGCCACAAGCAAGGCCATGGGTTCCATCACCAGCAAATTCGCGGCCTGGGCGATGAACTCATCGACAGTTAAAAACAGGGGGAACAGCTCGTACTCCTCCAAATCCTTGCGCAGCTCCTCCTGAATAAAAAGCGCGGCACGACGGTTTGGAATAAGGACCAATTGTTCGTGCAACGCCTCAGGGGCACTTTGAACTTCTCCGGCAATTCGAGAAATGAAGGTGGACATGGATTATTGAAAGAGATTGCTCCCTTCAATGTACTCAAAAACCGCTTTAGGAAGGAGGTTTTGCAATGGTTTTCTATCCTTGAAACTTTGGCGAATCATCGAGGCACTGATCTCCATGCGCGGGGCGTCCACCACCGCCACATTTGGATATTTCTGTGCGGCTTCCGCAGTGCCTTCATAATCGCCACCTACGCGAGGATAGACCAAGATTCTGTGGTTATCGACGATGCTTTCGTAGTTCTGCCATTTGTGCAGGGAGCGCAAGTTGTCCTCGCCCATGATTAGGGTGAAGTTTGCTTCCGGGTGCTTCTCGCGGAGGTAGGCCATCGTTTGGGCCGTATAATTTGGTTGCGGGAGGCCAAACTCGATGTCGCTGGGTTGCATGTTTAATTGGTCCTCTAAAGCCAGGTAGGCCAAATGCAAACGCTCGCGATCTGGCAACAGTGTGGATTTCTGCTTGAAGGGATTGTGGGGAGTGATGACGAAAAGCACTCGGTCGAGTTCGCCGTAATTCAGCATGTATTCCGCCAAAATCAAATGCCCCACATGGATGGGGTTGAAGGTGCCGAAAAACAAGCCGATTTTTCCCTTCATCTTATGCGGATAAAAATGCTTCCAACAGGGCTTTGGCCTCTGCTTTGGCACGGTCGAGGTCGTCGTTGATGATGATGTGGTCGAAGCCGTCGCGCTGGTCCATTTCCCAGGCGGCTTTTTCGATGCGCTGGGCGATTTTTTCGGGGGAATCGGTCCCGCGAGCTACTAATCTGCGTTCCAATTCTTCAATACTTGGCGCCTGAATAAACAATGCCAAGGCGCGATCGCCGAACTGCTTTTTCAAATTCAACCCGCCGACAACATCAATGTCGAAGGCCACCGCTTGACCTTGTGACCAGTTCTTTTCTACTTCACTTTGCAAGCTACCGTAATAGGTCCCTGCATATACCTCTTCCCATTCCAGAAAATCACCGGCATCGACCTTTTGGCGAAATTCCTCGGCGGATAAAAAGAAATAATCTACGCCGTGTTGTTCCGTTCCTCGAGGGGCTCGAGAGGTGGCGCTGATGCTAAAGCCAAATCCTTCCACGGTCTCCATCAGGTAATGCACCAAGGTGCTTTTTCCGCTGCCCGAGGGGGCGGAGAAGATGACCAGTTTTCCGGATGTTGATGCGCTCATGAGAGTGGAAGTTTATGGCAAATTTAATGGGATGTGGGCGCAATGCGTCGTATTTTGGAAAGGAATTCAACCAACCTCCGCTATGAATATCATTGAAACTCATTCTTTGTCCAAGTTTTATGGAAAAGAACGCGGCATTACCGACGTTACCATTTCTGTCAAACAAGGGGAGATTTTTGGCTTTATCGGTCCCAATGGCGCCGGTAAATCCACGACTATTCGAACGCTCTTGGGCTTACTCGCCCCGAGCAGTGGAGAGGCGAAGCTCTTTGGTCAAAGCATTCTTGAAAATGGGCACGAGTTACGCTGTCGTATCGGGTATTTGCCTTCTGAGGTAGATTATTACGCGGAGATGACTTCCCGAGAGTTGCTAGAATACCACGCCAACATTTATGGTTTGGAGAATGCAGGGGAGAAGATCAGAGAATTGGCCCAATATTTTGAGCTTGATCTCGACCGTCCCATCGCAGATTTAAGTTTTGGGAACAAGAAGAAATGTGCCATCATTCAAGCGGTAGTGCACGAACCGGAACTGTTGATATTAGACGAGCCTACCTCAGGACTGGATCCGCTCATGCAGAACAGATTCTTTGAGCTCCTCGAATCCCGAAATGCCAAAGGCACGACCATCTTTTTCAGCTCTCACATCTTAAGTGAAATACAACGCCTTTGTGACCGCGCCGCCATTATTCGTGGGGGCGAGATTACTGCCGTGGAGGACATCACCACGTTGCTGGCAAAGCAAATGAAAAAGGTTAGGCTAGTCCTTGAATCTGATGCCAAGCTGGAGTTGCCCGAAGGCGCCCAAAACCAGGAATGGTTGGGCAATAAGGTGCTTTTTGATTACGTAGGGCCGACGAAGGACTTGCTCCAATGGCTGGGCCGGCAAGAGGTGGTGGATTTGACCCTGAGCGAACCTGACCTCGAGAGCATTTTCATGAATTACTACCGCAGATAACCCGCTATGAATACAGTATTATTTACCAAAGAGCTCAAGCGAAACAGAAAGAATACCCTCATCTGGACCTCCATAGTTTTGGCGTTCACTCTGATGATTTTAAGCATCTATCCATCGTTTTCGCACATGGGTGAGGATATGGTTAAGTTGATGAGCAGCCTGCCGGAAGAATATGCCAAAGCCTTTGGAATGGACGAGGCAACTTGGAGTTCGATCATTGGTTTTTATGCTACGTATTACGGCATATACATCACCTTGTTGATGGGGATCTATACCGCGTCCACTGGTGCGACCATCATCGGTAAGGAGGAGCGCGACGGCACGGCGGAATTTCTGTTGACTAGACCTATTTCAAGGGGTAGTGTGGCCGGTACCAAGCTCGCGGTTTTGGGAGCGCTCTTTATCATCGTATACCTGGTGCAAACGCTCGTGGCGATTATCGGTATGAATCTTTTTGGCTCCGAAATCGCTTGGGACGCGATGGTGGCCATGCATATTCACGGATTCTTCCTCATTGCCTTTTTCACTGCGGCCGGTGTGCTAATGGGCTCTTTTTTGTCGGTGAAGTTGAATTACATGGGCCCAATTGTCGGAATGATCTTCGGCAGCTATTTCCTAAACGCCATTGCTAGCGCTTCGGATGCGGTGGATTGGTTGGCCTACCTCAGTCCTTATCACTACATGCCATTGACCTTGGAGCAAGGCACCTTGGAGCCGAACCTGTTGGCCTGTGGTGCTTTTGCGGTGTTGACGGCCCTGATGATTTGGGTCGGTTACAGCCGGTACTTGAAGCGCGATATACTGGGGTAAATCTTAGAGTGTATTTCCGACCTGCTCTTTGATCTTTTCTAACTCGTCTTTCATTTCCACGACGAACTGCTGCATGGGTGCATAGTTGCTTTTGGAGCCGAGTGTGTTGATTTCACGTCCCATTTCCTGGGCGATGAAGCCGAGTTTTTTCCCGCTTGCGGGCACGTTCATAGTTTCACGGAAATACTTGAGGTGGTTGATCAAGCGAACTTTCTCTTCGTTCACATCGAGTTTTTCGATGTAGAAGATGACCTCTTGCTCGTAGCGATTATGGTCGACTTCCATGCCTTCTAATCCTTTGAGGAGTTTCTCGCGAACGGCTTCCAAACGGGCTTGTTCGTGTGGGGCGATGCCGTTAAGTGCGGCTTCGATGGCATCCAATCTTGCGTTGAAGTCTTCGGCGATGGAGGCGCCTTCTTGGGTTCGGAACTCAGAGAATTGGTCCAATGCCTCATCTAGCAGGCCCTGTAAAAAGCTCCATTCCTCTTCGGTGAGTTCAGATTTTGCGCTGCCCAATACGTCCGGCATGCGCATGACGGCGGCGATCAAATCTCCCTTGATGCCCACCTCGCGCTCCAAAGCGGTCAACTGCTCGAGGTAGGATTTTGCCAAAACCATGTTGATGGCGGCGGCACTTTCGATGCCCGTCACCTCGGCGTAGATGTTGATGTCAATCTTACCGCGCAATACTTTTTCTCCCACGCGTTTGCGGATCTCTAATTCCTTTTCACGGAAGATAGGGGCCACACGTGCGTTCAAATCAAGGCCTTTGCTGTTGAGTCCGCGGATTTCCACGGTGATCTTTTTTCCGGCTACTTGGCCAACGGCTTTACCGAAGCCTGTCATGCTTTGAATCATGGGAGTAAATTTTTGCTAAGGTAGGAAAACAAAGGTATCCCTAGGCTTTGAAGGAGCGCCCGTAGAAACTCACGAAATAGACCCCTGCAAAGATGCACAAGGCCCCGCCCAACATGTTGAGCGACCAAGGTTCATCGGCGAAAATCAAACTGAGGATACTCGCAATCAAGGGTTGTAAATAGATGTAGGCCCCTACGGTGGCAGGGTGTAAGGTTTTCAATGCGATGATGTTCCCGAGGTAGGTCAAAAAGGTCGTTCCTACAATTACATATGCGACGGAAGTGATAATGCCTTGGTCCCAAAGCTCCCAAGGAATGCCGGGGATTTGCGGGCCGCCGAAGGGCAGGACGAGGAAAATACCGAAGGTGAAGACCCAGCGAATGACAAAGAGGGCATTGTATTTCGACATGAGGGGTTTGACGATGACCAAATAGACCGCATAGCTCGTGGCATTAATTAACACAAAGAGATTGCCTTTGGCGACATCGCTTTGGAAGAGGCCGCTGATTTGCCAATTGGCCCCTGATAAAATCAGCCAAAGTGCTCCCAACGCACCGAGGGCAATACCTGCGACCTTGGGCGGGGTGATGCGTTCCTTGACCAAAATTGCCCCCACGACAAGCACGGCGATGGGGCCGCTGACCATCATGATGGAGGCGTTAACGGGGGTGGTGATGGAGAGGCCTTCGAAGAAAAATAATTGGTTGGTGGTGACCCCAAAAGCGGCACAGAGGACCAACCTTAGGATATCGGCTTTGGGCAGGTGGTGAATGCGTGTAGATCCGGACCACGGCAGGAGTGCCCAGAAAAGGAGGGCGGCTCCTGTAACACGGAATTGGATAAACGCCCGTGGCGGTACCGCCGCCTGCATCGCGTTTTTAGCGATGAGGAAGGAGGCGCCATAGATCAAGGCCACCCCGAGCAGCGCAAGGTGTGCAGTAAGAACGGCTTGACGTGAAGGCGCGTTCATTACGCTAAGGCTGCTGCGGCCGCATCGACGACCTTTTTGCTATTGCCGATGAAGATTTGTTCATCAAGCACCAATACCGGACGCTTAAGGAAGGTGTATTCGTCGATGATCAGTTGTCGGATGTCGGCCTCGCTCAGGTTTTTGTCCTTCAATCCGAGCTCCTTGTACTTACGGGCGCGCTTGGAAAACAGGGCTTCTGCCGAACCGGCGAGCGCGATCATTTGGTCTACTTGGGCCGCAGTCATTGGCTCGGTTTTGATGTCCTGCAGGGTGCAACCATCGGTGTTCCACTGGGCAAGGATGCGTTTGCAAGTATCACAGGTGCTGAGGTAGAAGATGTGCTTCATGGAGTTGTTATTTAGCGAGCCAAGGTTGCGGGTCTTGGATATCGGCATCTTTCCAAAGGCCAAACTGCACCATGGTCTTGCCGTCCTCGTCCGTGAACGCCTGACCAATAGGTTCTTTAAGGCTGATGATATCCCCAGATTTCACCTTGACGTTGATCAAATTGCTGTAGACGGTAAAGTAATTACCGTGGCGGATGAGGACCATGATGTTTGCACCAGGGATCGGCACCACCGAGCTGACCTCACCTTCAAATACGGCGCGAACGATGGCCCCATCGTCGGTACTGATTTCAATATGCGGGTTGTCGACGATCACGCCTTTTACCACGGGGTGCTCGTGCTTCCCGAACTTTCCGGTAATGAGACCACGCTCCACGGGCCATGGCAGTGCCCCTTTGTTCGAGGCGAAATTGTTCGCCAGCGCACGCGCTTCTGGAGTCATGGCATAGGCCGGACCGTCATCGCGTACGTCCATGCCTTTTTCTTTGCGGGTCTTGTCGATGAGCGCTTTCAAGGCTTTATTCGAGGTGCGTCCGCTAAAATCTTTCCCAGTAATCAAGCCCAATTCCTTGGCCTCTTCTTCCAACTTATTGCGCTCGGCGCGCTCCTTGGCCTTGCGCATTTCTTCGGCGATGATGCGCTTGATCTGTTGCTCGAGCTGCTGGACTTCACGTTGCTTTTTCTGGATATCATTCTTGATTTCAGATTCCTTGCTCTGGAGTTCCTTCACGGTAGATTGCTGCTCGTTGGCATCGGCTTGTAGGGCTAGCTTTTCTCCCTGCTGCGCTTGTTGTATGGCCAATTTTTCCGCCTTTTGCTGGATCAGCGCTTCTTTCTCTTTGGCCAATGCCTCCTGGGCTTCGGCGATTTGTGCCACTTGTTGTGCACGGAACCCCGCCATGTCCTTGAAGTACTGCAAGCGCTTGGCGGCCTGCGAGAAGCTTTTGGCGCTAAGGATGAACAGGATTTGATCGGTGGGGCGTTGTTGGCGCTGGGCAAGCCGGATGAGCTCGGCGTAATCTGCTTTGAGGCTATCCACACGGGCAGTCAAAGCCACAATCTCTTTTTCCTTGGCGGTGATGCTGCGGTCGATGGCGCGAATTTGGCGCCCCATAGTAGAGATCAGTTGCTCGCGTGCAGAGATCTTTTGGTTCAAGGTCTGCAACTCGTTCAGGCTGGCCTGACGGGTGCTTCGGGTCTTCGCCAAAATAGTGTTTGCTAAATCGATTTGATCCTGCAACAGGGTACGCTCACGCTGCAACTCTTCCTTGGTTTGTCCGAAGGCCGAGAAGGTCAGGCTTAAACAGCACATTATGAGCAACAGGCGACGCATCAGAAACTAAATGGGGTGTTATATGGACCCTCCGTGCGAATGTCGGAGATGTTGATGATGACCTTGTATTCAGGGCGAGAGACCAGGGTGAGCTCAATCTCTTTCGGATAGCGCGTGCGCTCGTCGTAATCGAAGTACTTGATCTGCGCGATCTCTTTTGGATCTTGAATGATAAGTTCGGCGAGGTAGAGGTCGCGATCAAGGGCGACGCGAACATTGCGTTCTGGGCCCAATTCGTAATCGCTCATCCACAAATCACGGTCAGCGTTGAACTTGTACTTGAGCGGCTCGTCCCAACCAATTAATTGGCCACGCATAATTCTATTCAAATATTGAAACGGTACCTCTATGCCGGTCACCCCCGCTAAATCTGAGGCGGATCCGGTCCAGTCCAAACCGAGAAGCGTTGAGGTAAAGGCCGCACTATCTTCTATGACAATACATTTTCCCACGCGAAGGCCTATCATATCATCGCTAATGGCGGTCCAGAGGATGCTATCTTGTTTAGAACGTACTTGGACCTTGAAGCGCTGCTCCCCATCTGGCGTGTAGGCCGTAATGCGAGCGAAACTCTGAGCCCAAGGGAACTTGTCTTCGAGTAGGATTTTCTTGTTAACGCCGTCGTTGATCTTCTCGCGTTTGATCGGATTTTCAGGGGTAATGGGCTTGCCACAGCTGGCCAATAAAAGCACGGCAGAAAGCACGGTGATTCCGTGCCTTAACCAAGATCTATGTGCCTTTATCCTCCTTATCATTTTGCGCCGTTCAATGCCTTTGCTTTGTCTCGGTACTCCTCTGCTTGTGCGCTATTGCCGGCGGCTTCCTCAATGGCCGCAGCATGGCGATACATCACCGCATCAGGGGTGGTTCTCAGCAGTTGCAAAGCTACCTTAATTTTCTCCCGGGCTTCGTCGTACCGTCCCAATTTATACAATACCCATGCCCAAGTATCTAAATAGGTCGGTTCAAGGGTTTGCAGGTCGTTGGATTCTCGGGTCAACGCGAGGGCATATTCTAAGTTGGCATCATGGGTCGCAAGGTCCCAGGCGTAGTTGTTGAGGTTGGCGGCGCTGCGGTCTTGGACCAAGGCTTTTTCGTAGGCTTCTGAGCCGGGCTGTACAGAATCTAATTGGAACAAAGCCGTCCCCGCAAGGGCATATAAACCTCCCGCCATTTCTGGGTCCAATGTTAGTGGGGCACGCTCCAATGCCACTCTAGCGCAGGACTCCCAAGACTTGATGGAGTAGAACTCGTAGGCCAGGGCATCCATGATTTCCCCCTGGTCGTGGAAGTTGAGTTCAATCAGGGTGAGAATGAGCAATCCACCTCTCCAATCTCCTGTTTCAGAACTAATGGCATAGGCCATTTGGTAGAGCTCATAATTTTTAGGGTCCAATTCTATGGCCGCCACATAAAGCTCCATCGCCTCTTCATAGCGCTCCTCTTGAAGGCAGATTTCCGCCTTGAACAATGTAAAAGGCAAGGTCCCCTCGTACTTCTTTTCGAGCACTGGGGCCACACGCTCATAAAGCGCTCCAAATTCCGGATTCGCCCGGTTCTGGTAAATGCTGAGCGCCACAGGCATCAAATCTTCGATCGGCACACCGTCCAGCACCAATCCTTGCTCCATGTGATACATGGCCTGCGCCGTTTTACCATAGCGTTGTGATATCCGGGCCAATTCCATGTGCAGCGCCCCATTCAACGGGAACCGTTCCACGGCCTTTTCCAACAGTTTGATGGCTTTTTTACCCTTGCCGTTGCCGTCGTAGAATTGGCTCAACAATCCGTAATATTCCGGAACACTGGGGTGCGCTTTCACCGCGGCCACCAGTACCTTTTCGGCACTCTTTGCATCATTTTGCTGCAGGTGCAAACTGACCTGATCGCTCACCAGCTCAGGCGTGGTCCCATATTCCCTCGCCACCGTGCCCAGGACCCTCAACGCATCCTCAAGGGCATTGCCCTGCAGGTATACACTAAAAGCATCAAAGAGATATTCCGGCTGCCCGGGTTGCAACTCCGCCAAAGCTTCAAAGGCTGCCCCAGCACTCTTGGTATCGCCCAATTGTTTCGCGCATTGCGCCTTGAGACGAAGCATCCAAGTGTTCTCTGGAAACAGTGCCGCCCCATTGCTCGCATATTGAAACGCGGGGTACAAAGAGCCCTGCTCAAAGTGTAATCTTGCCAGCTGGTAATGCGCGGCCTCCGCATATTCGTCACTTTGGACCAATTTCTCATACGCCTCCATCGCCAGCACCACACGCCCGGTCAGGCGGTAGGTCTCCGCCTTGTAGTACGTGTTGCTTAATGCAGAAGGCCCCTCTTGCGAAGGGCCCTGAGCAAATAAGGTTGCTGAAAAAAGAAGCGCCTGGACGGCGACCAGCCATTTCTGCATTAGTCCATTCTTGAGTAATCTCCTAAAGATAGCGAAGTCCATCGTCCGTCCACATGGGCGTGATTGCCTATCATACTATCTTTTAGATTGATATTAGTTATGGTTGAATTTGTCTGAATCAACGACCCTTCAATGGTCGCATCTTCCACCACACAATCATCACCCAAACTCACGTTCGGCCCAACAGTTGCGTTCTTCAACACCACATTGGATCCGATGTAGCAAGGCTCGATTATAGTCGAATTCTCTAAGGTGATGTTCTCACCACGAAGCTCAGCTTTGCCCTCGAGGTAGCCCAACATTTTGCTGTTGGTCTCCACAGTGATGGCCTTGTTTCCACAGTCCATCCAATCGTTTACAGTGCCAGGCTTGAAGACCTTACCTTGCTTGAGTAGTGAGCTCAAGGCATCGGTTAATTGGTATTCGCCCTTGTCCATAATGTTGTTGTCGAGGAGGTATTTCAATTCCTTGCGCAACCCCGGACCGTCCTTGAAGTAATAGATACCGATGATGGCCAAATCCGATACGAATTCTTGTGGCTTCTCTACGAAATTGTTGATGGTGCCGTCCTCAGCGAATTGGACCACACCAAAAGCGGAAGGATCCTCTACTTGTTTTACCCAAATCACCGAATCTGCTTCTGTATCTAGGGTAAAATCTGCGCGGAACAAGGTATCTGCAAAGGCCACGACGATCTCATCGTCCATGCTATCTGCGGCACAGTGAATGGCATGCGCCGTGCCCAGTGGTTTATCCTGGTAGTAGATGCTGCCCTTGGCGCCCAAATTCTCTGCGACCTTTTTTAGATCGGCCTCTACTTGGTCGCCAAAATCGCCAATGATAAAAGCAATCTCATCGACCTTTTTATCGCCACATACACTGACGATATCCTCTACCAATCGTTGCACGATGGGCTTTCCAGCAATAGGGATCAAGGGTTTTGGTACAGTCAAGGTATGCGGACGCAAACGCGAACCTCTACCTGCCATTGGGACGATAATTTTCATTGTATTGTAGGTTTTATTGGTTGTTCCTTATTGTTTTCCGGTACTGCCAAATCCGCCGTCACCGCGCGCTGTCTCGTCGAGATCTTCCACAGATTCCCACTCGAATTGCGAATACCGTGCCACGACCATCTGCGCCACGCGCATGCCATCTTCCACTGTGAACGCTTCTCGTCCGTGGTTGATCAGCAGCACGCCCACATCGCCGCGGTAATCAGCATCGATGGTGCCCGGGCTGTTCAACACGGTAATGCCGTGCTTGTACGCCAATCCCGAACGCGGACGAATTTGCGCTTCGTACCCGTCCGGCAAGGCCATTTTAATGCCTGTAGGAATGAGAGCACGGTCGCCAGGTTGTAAGACCACAGGCGCGTCGATATTGGCACGAAGGTCCATGCCCGCGCTTTGTGTGGTTTCAAACTGTGGCAAAGAGTGTTTGCCGCTGTAGTGTACTTTGATGTTCATCTATCGCGCGAAGTTAAAGAGCCCACGGCGTTCGGCCATGAACATTACCAGGAGATACGCTGCGCCTAGGCTGAGTTTAATAACAACAGAGTCAATCCCGGTGTAATGAATGAGGAAAACGGTGGCAGTAGCGCCGAGGACGTAGGCGCTTAATTTGGTCCAATTATAAGGCACTGGATAGTGCTTTTGCCCCCACCACAAGCTGGCGAAGAACATGGCGGCGTAGGCTACCAAGGTGGTAATGGCTGCACCCAAAATCCCCATGGTCGGGATCAAGCTGAGGTTCCCTATGACGGTCACTGCAAGCCCAACAAAGGTGATATAGATCCCGTAGCGGGTCTTATCGCTGACCTTGTACCACACGTTGAGGTTGGTGTTAATGCCGAGAATGACATTGGCCAATAACAGGATGGGCACCAAGTACAATCCCACCCAGAATTTTTGGTCAATGAAGAACTTGAGAAAATCCAGCCCTGCAATGATCAACACGAATCCGACGCTCATCACCCAGGCAAAACCTTCCATGACCTTGGCCATGCGCTTTGGTCCCTCGGCCGTCTTGGCGTTGCGGAAGAAAAACGGCTC
>CALDGA010000130.1 GCA_937942085.1 uncultured Flavobacteriales bacterium | reverse complement strand
GGATCGCGGCGTTCAGCTCTTCATCAGAGCGTGCGGCATTTTTGGCCTGTCGCGCCTTGATGATACACCAAGCCAACCCGACAAGACCGCTGAATGAAACAACCGCGCCACCCCAGATCAGAAAATCCATAGAAATCACCTGTTATCCTTGTTTCCTCGTGGGGTAGTCCAAATTCTTCTGCGCTTCAAGAGAAAGCCTGCTTGCACGGAACCGTTGCAGTGGATAGATGTGGCGAACACCAAAACTGATCGAGGCACAGATGGACGACCAAGTTGATAGTAGCTATCGCGTAACAGCAGATGAACTTCGCCAATTTGTGGAACGCTATGAGCGTTTGGAAATTGAAAAGAAGGATATCGCCGATCAACAAAAGGAAATCATGGCCGAAGCCAAGGGCCGTGGGTACGATACCAAGGTTTTGCGCAAAATTGTGGCACTTCGCAAACGGGATGTGAACGATATCGCTGAAGAAGAGGCCGTCTTGGCGATGTACAAAGAAGCGCTTGGAATGCACTAGCCCCTAGGGCAATAACAAACGCAAACCGGAAATGGCGCTGATGTTTGCCAAATCCGCTTCGTATTGCGCGGTTAGGTCATACACCATCTGGGCATCCCAGCCGGGCACATTCACGTCCTGTTCCAACACATCCGCACGACCAAACCGTTCGGCAAATGCGAACATGACTTTGCGCTTTTATCGTTCATTCATTTCGGGATGTTTTTCCAGATAGGCCTGAAAACGGGTGAACCCTTCTTCGCTTAAAATGTTTTCAATCAGTCTATAACTTCCAATCATGGGCGTGGAGGGTGAAAAACCACCTACCAAACGCATAAACTGCCCCCAGATAAAGGGTGTATCCTTGGTACACCAAATGGTTATCGGCAGCGCAGGAAATCGTTCGCGAATGGATTTTAACAAATCACTCCACCGCAATGCGCGCGGATCGCTTGTATTCATAATGAAATTCAAATTCTCGGTTTTCGCCTCGGCCATCATAGCGGGAATGAATGTCGTGGGATTGCGTAAGGCAAGGAACAGATGCGTTTGATCCTCCGGGAACGGTTCTACAAAACGCACCAAATTGCTGATCGGCTGCGGGTAGTGCATTGTTTTGAATTGTTTCTTTGGGGGCACCGAAAAAACCAGGGTTACCCGTATGCAGCGTGCGACACTCTTCTGGTTCACCGTTCAAAAACACGTCCAATAAAATATCGCGTGCATCCGTATCGGGGGCCGTATGATTTGATTGCATCATCCGCTAACGCAAGCGTCGTCGATTATTTTTGGGCAGTGGCAGCGCAATTTTATTTTGATGGTGCAGGTTTAGGTTGCGGCGTAGTGAATATAACAGATGATCTTCGTCCGTTTTATTCGCACCTGCTTGCAAAATGATGCGGATTTGCCCGCTTTCTTGTTTCTTTGATTTGCGATCTATATACCCTGCAGCAGTTACAGTTTCAAACACCTAGCACAATGGGAAACCCGATGCAGTCGTCCCCCGAAGTTTTGCCGAAACAACAGATGGCCACGTTTGGTTTCAACGGATGGACCCTATTGGCATTGTGCATCACGGGCCTTGTCATGGTGCCAATCCTGACGGTGGCGACCTTGGCATTGTTTCCGACTGAAAATATTTGGCCCCATCTGTTGAACACAACGCTACCGCGATATTTTCGTACTACCGTTTCATTAATGATCTCTGTTGGTCTTGGCGCTGCTGCCGTGGGGACGGTGACGGCGTGGTTAATTGCACGTTACCGCTTTGTCGGGGCAGGCTGGCTAGAATGGGCGCTTTTGATGCCATTGGCGATCCCTGCCTATGTGGGCGCATATGCACTGGTGGATTTATTAGAATATGCAGGCCCCGTACAAACCGCATTGCGCGGTGTGTTTGGTTGGGAAACTGCGGGCGATTATTGGTTCCCTGAAATCCGATCCTTCCCTGCGGCCTGTTTTGTGCTGACCTTTGCGCTGTACCCGTATGTCTATTTGCTGGCGCGGGCCGCATTTCGGGATCAATCATCGGCCTCTGATGATGTTGCGAAATCATTGGGGCGTGGCGCGGTTGCTCGGTTCTGGCGGATTGGTTTGCCCTTGGCCCGTCCAGCAATCGCCGCGGGCGCCGCCATTGTGATGATGGAAACTGTCAATGATTTCGGCACTGTGGATTATTTTGCAGTTCAGACTCTGACCACAGGCATCTTTAGCGTATGGTTACAATCGGGCAATGCAGGCGGTGCTGCGCAATTGGCCTGTGTCATTTTGGCCGTAATCATTGTTTTGGTCAGTCTTGAGAAATCAGCCCGTAGGCGCATGAAGTTTTTCAATTTGTCCACGCTGCATCGGGGCGTGGACAAAACGCAACTGACAGGACGGCGTGGTGCGATTGCATTAACCTTATGCGCGCTGCCTGTATTGATTGGATTTGTCATTCCCACATCCGTTTTGGGATGGCACGCGTTGAACCATTTGGATGAATGGACCAACCCCGCATTGATCAAGGCGCTGCTGAACACATTGCGCGTGGCGACAATCGCCGCGCTGATCACCGTTTTTGCAGGTGTTGTCATGGTCTATGGCGTCCGCCTTGCACGATCTGAGACACCAAAACGGTTGTTGCCTATCACCTCAGTCGGGTATGCCGCGCCGGGTGCTGTTTTGGGGGTTGGCATTTTGATCCCACTGGCATGGTTTGACAACCGTTTGGCCGATGCGATTTGGGAACAGACTGGATATGACATCGGACTTATTCTAACAGGGACGTCCGCCGCGATCATCTACGCCTATTGCGTCCGATTTTTTGCGATTGCGCAGGGGGCAGCGGATGCGGCGATGGGGCGCGTTTCACCCAATTTGGCAAATGCGGCGCGCTCCCTTGGGCGCAACCGATTGCAAACATTGAAAGAGGTCTATTTCCCTCTGATGCGCGGATCAGTAGGCTCAGCATTGCTGTTGGTGTTCGTGGATTGTGTCAAAGAGCTTCCTGCAACGCTTTTGTTGCGGCCGTTTAACTACAATACCCTTGCCACATTGGTCCACGAGCAGGCCAGCCTTGAAAACCTATCTCAGGCGGCACCTGCATCACTCTATATAATTTGTGTCGGACTTTTGGCCGTTTTCTTTTTGGCGAAGACCAATAAATAAAAAAATTCAAAAAATGCGTTTTTCGCTCTTGCAAGAGCGGGGCGCATTATTTAATTACCCGCGGAGTGCCCCTATAGCTCAGCTGGTAGAGCAACTGATTTGTAATCAGTGGGTCGGGAGTTCGAGTCTCTCTGGGGGCACCATTTCTTTCCAAGATCCGTGGTCCAAGTGCCTGATTTGCAAGGAACTTTAATCTTTGCACAGGGATCGTGGTACCGCATGGTAGACCAAAAACACTCTTACCTTACCCTTAAAAGTGGAAGTTATTATTATACACGCAGAGTTCCCAAAAGCCTGTCGCTTAGCTTTGGGAAGAAACGGTTTGTAAAATGTCTCCATACTTCATCGCACGCTAGAGCCGAAAGGCTTAGTATTGAACTGAGCAGCCGGTTAGAAAATATCTGGGATCGTTTGCGCTTAGATCTTCTCGATTTTACGCCGATACAAACCTCTCCACAGAGAGCAACGTTGAATAAGCACTATAACTCCCCAAAGTTATCTGAAGTAGTTGAAGTTTATTTGCGCCTTAAGAAACAGGCTAGAGGGTCTACATTTGTAACCAGTACACAGCGCAATATTCGATACCTGATTGAATGTGTGGGCGATATTACACTTGCAGAACTGCACGCTAATCATGCTTCAAGGTTCAGAGATCATTTGACAGGGAAGGGTTTAACCACCGCTTCAGTTAAGAGGATATTTGCTTCAGTTAAAGCAGTTGTAAATTTGGGGATTACTGAATTTGGCTTGGAGGCGCAAAACGTATTTGCATCTGTCTACCTTCCAGACGGAGAGCAGTCAAAAGCTCGAATGCCAATACCAGATGCTACAGTGTTATCTATTCAAATTAATTGTACTGAAGTGGACGATGAAATGCGTTGGCTAATTGCATTGTTATCTGAAACTGGGATGAGACTTTCTGAAGCCTGCGGCCTGACGCGCGAAGATATAATTTTAAGAGACCCAAACCCACACTTGTTGGTGAGACCGCGTGCATGGAGGCGTTTAAAGACAGCTGCTAGTGAACGTATAATTCCGTTAGTGGGTAGTGGACTATGGGCTGCAGATAGAGCCTTTAAATGTTCTGACAGTGAGTTCTTATTTCCTAAGTACTGCAACAATGAAGGTGTAAAAGCAAATTCGGCGAGTGGCGCGTTGAACAAATGGCTTAAGGGGAGGGTACCGGAGGGATGCGTTGTCCATTCGTTTAGGCACAGCTTCCGCGATAGATTGCGTGCTGTTGAATGCCCATCAGAAATAATTGATGAGTTAGGCGGGTGGAGCACAGCTGGTGTTGGTGCTAATTATGGACTGGGTTTTAACTTAGAATTGAAAACCAAATATATGAAAATGATAGCTAAACGCTTCTATATCTCAGTATGACGGATGTCGAAAGCATCCCGTACAGCATCTCCAATAAAATTGATAGAAAGTACAATTAGCATGATTGCAAGGCCTGGGAAAACTCCCAGCCACCATGCTTGACTAATGAAGCTACGGCCGTCTGCCAATATTAGTCCCCAAGTCGGTGTATTTGCACTTACGCCTAAACCCAAAAATGACAGTGATGCTTCGCCCAAGATTGCGTAAGAAATAGAAACTGAGGCCTGCACAATTATTGGTCCTACCGAGTTAGGTAGTATGTGTTTGAACATAATGCGAAAATCAGACGTTCCCTGCACCCTTGCCGCTTCAATGTAAGGCTGCTCTTTTATTGTCAGTACCATTGACCGTGCCACGCGCGCAAAATCATCTAAGAAAGCAAGTGAAATTGCGATTATTATATTTAAAAGACCGGTTCCAAAGACTGCAACTAAGTAAACTGCTATAATGAAATTCGGAAAAGCCCACTGTAAATCAATATAGCGCATGATGATCATGTCGATCCAACCACCATAGTATCCTGCCCATACACCTAGGAATACTCCGACTATCATTGAAATTGCTACCGTTATAAACCCAACGAAAAGAGAGACCTGCGTTCCCCAGATTATCCTAGATAAAAGATCTCTACCTAAATCATCAGTTCCCAATAGATGTTGAAAGGAGGGCTCAGACATCATGTCCAGGCTCATTTCGTTGGGATCATATGGAGCTAATAAAGAAGCAAAAATTGCGACTAACAGAAAAATTGTTAGGATAATAAGGCCGACCTTTGCTTTAAGGTTGGTTCGAATTGCATCGTAAATTCTACTCATTAAGGAATAATTTGCTGAGCTATGTTCATCGTTTTTTGCAGATAGGTGCGGCATCAATCGTATCTAACTCTCGGATCTATAACTGCATAAAGTAGATCGACTATTAAGTTCGCAAAAACAAAGAATGCAGAAATAAGAAGAACAGCGCCTTGTACAACTGGGTAATCCCTATTCAAAATTCCTTGAATGAGCACTCTGCCGAGCCCTTTTATCGAAAAAACATTTTCTACTACCACCGCTCCGGAAAATAAGAGTGCTATTGCGATCCCTAACACCGTTATAACCGGCAGCATTGCATTGGGCAGCGCGTGAACAACAACCATTGAAGTGTCGCTTAATCCCTTAGCTGCTGCCGTACGCATGTAATCTGATTTGAGTTCCCCCAGTAATGAAGAACGCAGCATTCTAGCAATAATTGCTGAAAAGCCAGTTCCGATTGCAATGGATGGTAAAATGAGGTGCCGCAGCCATTCCCAGAAACCAGACGAGAGTGGAGCGTATCCGATAGCGGGCAACCATTGTAAATTAGCAGCAAAAACAATGATTAGTAATATAGCCAGCCAGAAGTCAGGCATCGACAAACCAAGAAAGGCAAAGATTGATACTGTGTGATCTGCAGTTGTGTTTTTTTTGACCGCAGAAATAATCCCAGCGGGTAATGCGATTGCGATTGCAATGAAAAACGATAAACAAGCAAGTGACAAAGTTCTCGGTAAAGCTTCGGCAAGAATGCTTGTCACCTTCTGATTAGAGCCATACAGGGAGGCCCCAAGATCTCCCTGCAAAAGGTTCCATATCCATTTAAAATATTGAATAATTACAGGCTGATCAAATCCAAACTTTTTTGTTAGAGCCTCTCGTGCCTCATCACTACCAGCATCCGCCAGCATTGCTGCGATTGGATCTCCAGGTACAAGCCTGAGCATAAAGAACACAAGCGTTGACACGGCGATCATAACAAGCAGCGCACCTAAAATTCTGCGTGTAATGTATCCAAACATGGCGAGATGCCAGCAGGTTTTAGACCTGCTGGCATTCCTTCATTAAGTTAGAGAAATACGGTCTAGCTCATGTAATCCAGGAATCCTGGCTTCGTCTGGGACCTGAATTGATTTATGATGGACCAAGACATCAACGGGATGATAGAGGAAACCACAGGTTACTTTATCTGACGTTATTCGGTTGGCCTTACGAACAAGTTCGCGACGCTCTTGAGGGTCTGCGACTAGTGACTGAGCGTCGGCAGCAGCATCTGACTCCGCCTCGGAATAGAATCCAAACGGATATTTACTCTTGTCTCTTTTGCGTCCATTGAATTTAGAAGTTGTCTGCATCCAATCTACAAGACCATCATCTGGGTCATAATCGCCTCCTGAACCACCAAGACGTAGATCATAATCCATAGTGTCAAACTCTTCGATGCCAACGGAAAAGTCTTTTGGATCAACTATAACATTGATACCTAGAACTTGCTTGAGGATATTAGCAACTACAAGTCCATCACGTTTTGTATTCGGTGTTGTTTGTAGTTTTATCTTTGGGAAGCCTTTCCCTCCCGGATATCCAGCTTGCGCTAAAAGCTCACGCGCACCTTCTGGATCATAAGCTTGCTCGGAAGTATTTGCTAAATTTTCATCAAAGTAAAAACCCATTGCCGGATTAATTGACCCATGGGCTGGATACCCATTGCCAAACTTAGCTTGCTCGATGAACAAGTCTCTATCCAATGCTTTCGCGATTGCCAATCGCACCTGAAACCCTTTTTCTTTTTTCAGTTCCTCAAGTGGTTTATCGAAATTTTCGACACGCATATAATCACGCCATGGATTCAACCAGATCGACTGGAAGCCTGGTCCTGGCTTTATGTCTACTCTCAAATCAGGATTAGACTTAAAGCGGTCTATCAACTGAGAAGGTATCGGGTTGCCCCCAACGTATTGCACGTCTCCCGCTTCAAGTGCAGCGGCCAGAGGTTCCGCACCATCTACTGGAGTGATCGTAATTTTATCAAGCTTAGGACGACCTGGGTCATAGTATTCGGCAAATCGTTCGAGAATGACACTGCCACCCTGCTTATGCTCGATCACCTTGTATGGACCTGTACCTACTGGTGTTAAACCGTATTGTGCTTCACCCATTGACTCTAATGCACCGCGGCTCACGATTGTCATTGCGCGACCGGAGGCCCGTTCCAGAGCTTTGGTTAGGAAGGATGCTTGCGGTTTTTTGAGTGTAAATTTGACTTCATAATCATTGAGTTTTTGTAGCTCATTCACGTTAGCGATGACCCGACTATGAATAGACTGCTCAGGGTCTTTGGAACGATTGAAAGTGAATAAGACGTCATCGGCATTGAAATTGTCGCCGTTGTGGAAAGTCACACCTTCTCGTAGTTTGATTGTATAACTCAATCCATCCGATGACACAGTCCACGACTCTGCTAAGTCGCCTTGCGCTACGAGAGAATTATCAATGTGCATTAATCCCGAGAGCACATTGGATGCAATCTGGAATTGTAGAACTTGGTTAATTTTAGCAGGATCAAGGGTAACGATTTCTCCAACGCCAGACCACGCACACTTAAGTTCCCCGCCGCCGTGACCCCCGGCTATCGCAGCCGTTGGACGTAAGCCGGGTAAAATATTTGCCAATGTTAAAGCACCCCCGGCGGCCATCAGACGAAGCGTCGTTCGACGCGACAGTCTCTCACCTGAGATCTCTTCTTTTGTAAGTCCAAAAAGAGGGTCTCTGTGATCGAAATCATAGGCCTCTTTAAGTTCATTCTGTGCTTTTTTGATTAGTTTATCATTTTTCATATCACTTCTCCTAAAGCAGTCCGTGTTGGTACAAGCGCCAACTTTTGCAATTATTATTGTTCTCTCAAAGAAAATGTATCTGATTGTGGTGGCGCGTAGTTCAAGGTTGGCGAACAAACATGGAACGAGTCAAGAATTTTCATCCAAACGTTCATAATTATTGCCAAAAAGATCAATCAATGCTCTGTTTTGAAGCAATTTTATTAGTAACGGAGTCCTGTAAATGACTTATTCGATTATCGCAAAAATCCCTGAAACCAATGAAGTTGGGATAGCAGTGGCTAGCAGGTTCTTTGCTTGTGGGTCATTGGTCCCTTACGTAACTAGTGACGTAGTAATCGCGTCCCAAGCATTCGTGAACCCACTTTGGGGCAGTCGAGCTTTGGAGCTTCTGCAACAGGACATTCCCTTTTGTGATGTGTTGAGCATTTTGAAAAAGGACGATCTTGCAAGGGAGGCAAGGCAGTTCCATGGAATTTCTAATACTGGGGACATTGTTCAACATACGGGTACTGAATGTGTTGATTGGGCAGGTCATATCAAAGGGAAAAATGTCTCTGTTGCTGGTAATATGTTAGCGGGACCTGAAGTGATAGAAGCAACACTTGATACCTGGAATGCTAATCCGGATGTCTCATTTGAAGAACGTTTAATTCGCGCGATGGAGGCTGGAGAGGCAGCCGGGGGTGATAAAAGAGGT
>CALDGA010000129.1 GCA_937942085.1 uncultured Flavobacteriales bacterium | reverse complement strand
TGTTGTCCTGTCATTATGTGTTTCTCTTTCAAACCTTCCTACCCCTTCCTTACCGTGCGCTTCCTTTTGTGCTGCTCAACAAGTCGGCTTACCTCTGCTATCTCTGCGTTGAGGCGCTCTTCCCAGCTCCAGAAGTTTTTTCGGCGAACTCGCATGCGTTAGCGCCTAATTGGCTTATGACATGCTCATCCGCAAGCAATTCTTTGATCACCTGGGGATACTTTGGCAAGCCTTCATACTCAAGTAAGATCCCATTCTCGACATTCCCGATGAATTGCCCAATCTCACCGTTGTTGTGCGCTACGATGTACTTGTCGGCTATCCTTGCCTCTAGGAGCGCGTTGCTCACGTTCGAAATATCATAGAATACATCGGCATCTGCATAAGCGCTGCCTAAAAGAAATCGAGCATGGCGAGCATCAACAAGCTGTCGGGTATGCTTTTCAACAAAGAGGTCATTTTCCAAGAATGCCCCTCGTAACTTCGTCTAGTAAATGCGCAAACTTTTTTGCCATTTCTCGATGGCTGTATTTTTGAACGATCTCCCACTGCGCCTTATATTTGACCTCTCCTTCCAGTTTGTACTCCTTATACCACGACTTAAGCAAAGCCTTTAGATCTTCAAGTGATCTAACATGAATGCCGGCTCCTGTTTCTCTAAGGAGTTGTGCCACTGCACCACCTGGCCCCCCCAAAGCAAGGATAGGCCTTTTTGCTGCTAAGTACTCAAAGATCTTCCCTGTATAAACGCCCACTTCTCTAGGATCGTCCCAGCTGAGGAGCAAAAGGACGTGGGACTCGCGCTGCTTGGCCAGGGCAACATCCCGCGGCACTTTTCTGTGCAAACCAACTATTCCTCCTAGTTGATAATGCCTGACTTGTTGTTCAAGCCAATAGGGAGCTTCCCCATAGAACCGAATCCTGATATCCAAGGGATCAATTGTACCATCAACGATCAGTTCGCGGACAGCTTGGAAAAGAAGCGCAGGATCTCGTTTTCCTTCGTAGAGTGTGCCGGTGTATGTGATGGTAAACTCTTTGGTCAAAGGAGCCTGTGCCACATCATCTGGATCAAAGCCATTAGGGATAACCAAGACTCGCTTGTTTTTATGCAGGGACATTAGTCTCTCAGCTAAAGGCTCTGATACAGTCACCAATGCATCGGCTAGGGCGAGTGTCTTCAGCTCTAGTCGCCGCTCAAACATCAATCGCAGGGAGCCATAGGGGTAATAATGGTTCTGAGTCCAAAGATCGCGGAAATCGGCTATCCATGGGATTTCGTATCGTGCTTTAAGCTCTCTGGCGATCAAGTGACAAGTAACAGGCCCAGAACTGCTAATTAGTGCGTCGAACTTCTCCATCTTTAATAGGTCGCGCCCTGCACTTACGGCGAACGGGTACCAAGTTTTTTGGTCATCGGGGTAGGCAATGAATGCCTTGGCAAGGGTGATCACTCTTCTTGTAAAGAAGGAAGTTTTACCTTCGCGGAGAGCTCGGGGAATCCCGATTTGCTCTTGAAACCCCTTATCTGCTGCCAAACCCAATTTTCTTTTCCAATAAGCCGTGACATCCCCAGGATAGGGTGTCTCGACCACCTTGAAGCGAGATTCGGGCTTTTCTGGCAAGGCTGCTGTAAGTATAATCGGTTCCCATCCGTACTCTGGGAGGTATTTCGCCAATCCCTTTGCTCTCAAAGATCCAACGCCCGGGCGCGGAGGAAAATAGTAGGCAATCACTAATACTCGTCTACCCATGGCCCTATCCCTCATAACACCATTCTTATCTTAGCCCAAGCCCACTGGTAGAGGGCCTTGCCCATTTGCAAGTATAGGGTTAAGTCGCAGCGTTGGGGAAGAACTATCCTGCTCCAGCGGTTGCCGGAGAGACGGCAGTAGAAGAAGAGAGCGCCGAGAAATGAGACCGTATAGGATACTGTCGAAGCCCAGGCTGCTCCCACAATTCCGTAGTGCGGAATCCACAACAGGTTCAAAGCCACGTTTGTGGCTACAGCGGCCAAACCAGTATAGATGTTTAACCCCGGAAACCCACGACCGGCGATATCATTCGCCAATACTCGACCTGCGCTGAGCGTTACAATTCCTATGAGCAAGGCCTGCAAGGCGCCCACTGCCGGGAGGAACTCTTTCCCGTAAAGGAAGAGCACGATCCAGCGGCTGAGTAACGCCAATGCCAGGGCTCCAAGCGCCGATGTCCAAAGCACAGTGCGGGCCACCAGGGGTGTAAACTCCTTCCGCTTCTGTTCTTCAGTCTCCGCCGCCACCTTGGGGAAGAGAACCGTGCTTGCCGCGTAAGAAATCATCCAGAGCTTCTCCACTACCCCAACGGCGAGGGAGTATAACCCCACAGCGACAGGCCCCAAGAACCCGTTGACGAGAAACATGTCGACCCGGTAGTTAAGAAACCCGAGGATGTTCGAAAGGTGCGCCTGCAGCCCGTACGTGGTCGCCCGTTTTGTGTAAGAAGTGTCGGGTGTGAGCTCAATCCCTCCAGCGACCTCTTTAGCCCAGCGCAACACCAGGGCGTCCACCACCAATCGCGCGAGCAGCCCGGCGACAAGGGCTCCCATTACCCCGGTTCGCAAGCCCAGCAAGGCGATCGCAATGAACCCCAAGAAGAAGACGGAATGAGCGATTTGGACGTAGTTGAACTCCTTAATGCGTTGGGCCCCGAGCAGCACGTAGCTGGTGTAGGAGAAGAAGACCTCAGCGGGAACGAGG
>CALDGA010000128.1 GCA_937942085.1 uncultured Flavobacteriales bacterium | reverse complement strand
ATCAACTACAAGGGCATGGCCAAACTCGCCTCGTTGATCTACACCATCACCGCGCGCACGGCCAATTATGAGAACCTCACCTTCCAAAAAACCACTTCTTCAGAACAGAAGACCACGCCAAACTTCTCCGTGACCTTAGGGGTCGTGCCAGATTACCTTTTTGGCGGGCCGGGGCTTCGTATCGATGGGGCGACCGAAGGGCGCCCCGGGGCCAACGCCGGGTTGAAGTCTGGGGATGTGATCATGAAGATTGGAGATATCGCCATTGATGATATTTATGCGTACATGACGGCGTTGGGGGCCTTTAAAAAAGGCGATACGACGGCTTTGGTGTATGTAAGAGATGGCGAGGAAGTAGAAACGGAAATTACTTTCTAATGGACGATCAGATGCAAAGCACGCAGCCTTCTGTGGCCGTAATTGGCGGGGGGTCTTTTGGGACTGCCGTGGTGAAGATGGTCACGGATAATTTGGGCAGCTGCCATTGGTGGATGCACAATGAGGAGAGTGCGTTGCATATTAAGCGGTACCATCACAACCCAAGGTATTTGTCTTCGGTGGGCTTTCAGCCCGGCAGTATTCATATTTACACGGATGTAAATGCGGCGGTGGCGCAGGCGGATATTGTGATTTTCGCGGTGCCCAGCGCGTTTGTGAAGGAAGTTCTGGAAGGAATGGTTGAGGGCGCGCTAGCGGGGAAGCTGGTGTGCTCGACCATCAAGGGAATTATTCCGGACGAGAATATGATCGTTGGGGAGTACCTGCGTGAAGTAGTGGGGGTTCCTGAGGAGAATATCGTGGTCATTACGGGTCCGTGTCACGCCGAGGAGATTGCCTTGGAGCGATTGAGTTTTTTGACAGTGGCTGCGAAAGAGAAAGCGGTAGCCGAGCGTGTGGCGGGGGTGTTGAAGAACCACTACATGCGCTGCACGTTGAGTACGGATATTTACGGGACGGAATATGCGGCCGTGATGAAGAATATATATGCCATCGCGGCGGGGATGTACCATGGTTTGGGCTATGGGGACAATTTCCAGGCGGTACTGATTTCAAATGCGGCGCGTGAGATGCGCAGGTTTATGAAGAGTACTTGCGAGGGGCCAATTAATATTAAAAAGAGCGCGTATTTGGGCGATTTATTGGTGACCTGTTACAGCCAGTTTTCCAGAAATAGAATGCTGGGTAACATGCTGGGCAAGGGGTACACGGTTAAGAGTGCAAAGGCGGAAATGACCATGGTGGCGGAAGGCTATTATGCCGTGCCATTGGTGGCGAAGATTAGAAAAAAACACGAGGTGAAGATGCCTATTGTCAAGGCAGTGAACGAGGTGTTGTACGAGGGGAAATCGGCGAAGAAAGTAATGGCGAAATTGGCGCTAAAATTAAACTAGATAAATCGCAAACATCCCGAGGGGTCGTGCGTTATGCCTAGAACCACACTTACTGATGAAGCTAAACCACATCCTTACATTCCTTTTATTATCCACCCTTTCTTTTGGGCAAAACCCTACCCAAATATTGCGGGAGGCCGAGGCCAAGCTCAGCAGCGCAGATGCAGCAGCTGAGGTGAGTATCCGTACAGTACGTCCGAAATGGGAGCGCACCATGGAAGCTAAAATCTGGAACCAGGGAATGGATAAGACCATGATTCTCATTACAGGTCCGTCCCGAGAAAAAGGGACGGTGTTCTTGCGCAATGGGGATGAAGTGTGGCATTATGTCCCTGGGATTAAGAAGATTATTGCCCTACCGGCGGCGATGGTGCAAAGCTGGATGGGAACGGACTTTACTAACGACGCGCTGATCAATGCGGGCTCGTTGGTGGAAGATTACGAGCATAAATTATTGGGAGTAGTTTCTCTTGACGGGGTTATGTGCTATCAAATAGAATTGGTTCCAAAACCTGAAGCAGCTGTAGTATGGGGGAAAGTGGTGACTCATATTTCCGTAAAACAAACGCTTCAGCTCCGTACCGAGTTTTTTGATGAAGACGACTATCTAGTCACGACAATACAGGCCTCAGAGATCAAGAACCTTGGCGGACAGGAATTGCCCTCAAAGTTGACCATCACTCCGGCGGATGAAGAGGGTTTTTATACCGAGATGACCTACAAGAAATTGGACTTTAATCCCACTTTTTCAGCAGGGTTTTTCGAGCGTAGCAACATGAAACTCGTGCAATAATGCTCAAGCTCGCGTGGAGAAATATCTGGCGAAATAAGGGGAGAAGCATGATTACCATAGCTGCGGTGATGTTTTGTGTCATTTTCGCAGTAGTGCTCAGAAGCTTCCAGGTGGGCGTTTGGGAGCACATGGTGGATGATATTGTAGCCAATAATTTCGGCTACCTCCAGGTACATCAAAAAGGATTTTGGGGAGAGCAAAGCTTGGACCTTAGCATGGACGAGGGGGCATTGCCCGTAGCGCAATGGCAAGAAGTCGATGGGGTCCGATCGGTGGTGCGCAGGTTAGAAAGTTTTTCCTTGGTAAGCACAGGTCAAAGTAACAGGGGAAGCTTGGTGCTGGGAATTGAACCTGAGTTTGAGTTGCCCGGGTTACAGCTAATAGATCAGATAGTTTCGGGAAGTGTTTTTGAACCAGGCTCGGATCAGGTGGTGGTAAGTGAGGGATTGGCCGATTTTCTAAAAGTGGGCGTAGGCGACTCCTTGTTGTTTTTAAGTCAGGGATATCGCGGAGCCAGTGCCTATGGCCAATTCATGGTGAGCGGCATCGCAAAAATCTCAAACCCCGAACTGAACAAACAATTGGTCCTCATGCCCCTTCAAACGGCACAATGGATGTATAATGGGATGGGCTTGCTAACCACTGCGGTTATAGACCTTGAGCCTGGTACGGACTACAAAGAAGTTAAGGAAGCGCTTCAACCGATGATGGGGGAAGATCTGGAGCTATTGGAGTGGGAGGAGCTCTTTCCTGAGCTCATTCAAACCATTGAGGCCGACATGGCTGGAGGACAAATTTTCATCACTATCCTATATTTCATCATCTCTTTCGTGTTGCTCGGGACTGTCATTATGATGGTGAGCGAGCGCGAACGCGAGTTCGGCATTTTGGTCAGCATAGGGATGCGCAAGACCAAGCTGGCTTTTGTGACCGTGTTGGAAAACCTGATGCTCACTCTCGGTGGCGCCATCGTGGGGATGGCATTGGTTAAGCCGGTCCAATTTTATTTCAAGGACAACCCCATCGATCTCAGCGGCCAAATGAAAGAGGCCATTGAACAGTTCGATTTTGAGCCAAAACTCTATACCACCACTTCGTTTATCATCAATCTAAACCACGGTGCCATCGTATTTTTCATAGGCATCCTTGTCAGTTCCTATGCCGTTTGGAAAATTATGAAGCTTGAACCGGTTAAAAGCATGCGATCATGATCTTCAAAGTAGCTTGGCGTAACATATGGAGATCTAAGGTTCGATCCTTTATTGTAATCGGCTCCATAGCGGTCGGCATCTGGGCGGGGCTCTTGATCATTGGTTTCTCTTTTGGGATGAATAATGAGCGTACTACATCAGCCATCGGCACCACAATAGGCCATGTACAAATTCACAGTGCCGCATTCGATATCGAGCCTATAACGGGGGCCGTGCTTGGGGACGAGGCAGCAGTAAATGAGCTGCGGGAGGAAGTTGAGCGATTGCCTTTTGTGGCGGGGACAGCACAACGTACGGTATTGCAAGGTATGATCAATAGTGCAAAGAGCGCGCGCGCCGTTCGCATTATGGGGGTTTGGCCTGAAGACGAACGTGCGCAGACTACACTTCCCTTGACCTTAGTGGAAGGTGATTTCTTTGAATCTGCTGGTCGTAACAGGTTGGTTATTGGGGAAAAATTGGCCAATAGATTAGGCCTAAAAATCCGCAGTAAGGTGGTCTTGACTTTCCAAGATGCAGAGGGGACGCTCAGTCGCGCTTCGTTCCGAATTTCCGGAATTTACAAGACATTGAATGCGACTTGGGATGAGTTCCATTTATACGTACATCACGAGGATTTGGAACAAACCTTGGGAGCGCCGCTGGTGCATGAAGTTTTGGTGAGGTTTACCGAGACCGTAGATACCGACGAGAAGACCGTCGAGTTGGCCGAGGTGTTGCCTAATGGTATGTCCTTGAAATCATGGAAACAAGTCAACCCTGAGTTGGGTTTTGCGGACGATATGATGGCCATTATGCTCGTGCTTGTGCTAGGGATCATCATGATGGCGCTGCTCTTTGGCATCATCAACAATATGCTCATGGCGATTTTAGAGCGCCGAAGAGAATTAGGCATGTTGATGGCTGTGGGCATGAATAAGCGCAAACTCTTCCTGATGATTTTACTTGAAACGTTGATGTTAGGTTTTGTTGGTGGGCCCATCGGTATAGTGCTGGGTGATATTAGCACCCGAATCATGATGCGTATAGGTGTGGATTTGACCAGTAAAAAAGAAGGTCTCGCGGAGCTAGGCGTGCAGAGCATTATCTATCCGGAAATTGTTCCGGAATATTATATTATTATCGCCATCATGGTGGTGACCACAGCACTCATTGCCTCTATATTGCCGGCTGTGCGTGCCCTGAAGTTGAACCCAGTAGAAGCCATCCGTGGCCAATAGTTATGAGTACACCGGTTATTGAAATCAAAAACCTCGAGAAGGTCTACGAAGGCGCCGTGCCTGTGCACGCCGTCAATGGCATCAACCTGACCATTACCGAAGGTGAGTTCACCGCACTCAAAGGGCCTTCAGGATGTGGGAAAACCACTTTGCTCAACCTGTTGGGTGGGTTAGACAAGCCAACTTCCGGCAGCATCGAGATTGGCGGGGTGGACATCACTACCTTGAGCGAGAACGAACTCATTGACTTCCGCTTGCGCAACATAGGATTCGTGTTCCAGGCGTATAACCTTATTCCCGTGCTCAGCGCCCAGGAGAATGTGAGCTTCATTATGTTGCTGCAGGACCGTCCCAAAGAGGAGCGCGAGGCGCGTGCCCAGCAGCTGCTCGAGGCGGTGGGGCTGAAGGGGAAGGAAGGGCAACGTCCGGGCCAATTATCCGGAGGACAGCAACAGCGCGTGGCCGTAGCCCGAGCGCTCGCATCCAAACCCCAATTCGTATTGGCAGACGAGCCCACCGCGAATTTGGATTCGACCAGTACGGCCAACCTATTGGACATCATGGAGAAGCTCAATAAAGAGGAGGGAATGACCTTTGTTTTTGCCACGCACGACGACCGAGTGATCAAAAAAGCCCGTCGCATCATAAGCATTGAAGACGGAAAAGTCTTGAGCGACGAATAAAGTCCCTTATTTTAGGGGAATGGATCCCAATTTTAAGCCTTACGAACCCTGGCCATCGAGCGACGAGGAAGCACAAACCTTGTTCGAAGCGGTGGAGCGTGCGCTATCCACGCGCCGTTCACTCCGGGAGTTTAGCGATGCCCCCGTGTCCCGCCAAACCATAGAGCGATTGATTGCCCTCGCGGCTTCCGCGCCCTCCGGGGCCAATAAACAGCCTTGGCATTTCGTGGCGGTTCAAGATCCGGACCTCAAGCGCCAAATCCGCCTTGCCGCCGAGGAGGAGGAACGAGCCTTCTACGGCGGTCGTGCGAGCGACCAATGGCTGGAGGACTTGAAGCCGTTCGGTACGGACTGGGAGAAGCCCTTTCTAGAGACGGCACCCTGGTTGATTGTGGTGTTTCGCAAAAACTACGAGGTAAATGAGGACGGGCAGAAAGCTAAGAATTATTACGTGCAGGAAAGCGTGGGTATTGCCTGTGGGTTCTTGATTGCAGCGATCCACGCAGCAGGCTTATCGACCTTGACCCACACCCCCTCTCCCATGGATTTTTTGGGTAAGATTTTAGGCCGTCCCGCGAACGAGCGCGCCTTTTTATTGATGCCTGTAGGCTATGCTGCCGACGGTGCCCAAGTCCCGGATATTTCCAAGAAGGACTTTGGGGAGATCAGTGATTTTATCTGACCTTTGTCCCAAATCTGAATGCGATGTTTGAAGGTATTTCTGTACAGTTTGTGGTTGATGTTGATGAGGTTCGCGAGGAATTGGCAGCGGCTGATTTGAAGTGGCCCATCGTCAAAATCCTCGACAGTGGTGAGGAGGATGACCGCGATGCGGAGGACTTATCCGTGGCCGGCGAGGGCGTAGCCATCTACATCGATAGCATTGACCTGATTCTGAAGGAGCGCATCGAAAAGGCCAAGGAGATTGTGACGACTGTGGCACGTATGATTCAATACTTCAACGACCGCGACGAAACGGCGGTGCTGTTCTTCCACCACAGCTGGCAGAGTTATTTGTCGGACGAGAAATAGTCCGTGAGCGCCTTGGCTTTGGCGTGACCCACGATTTCTTTGAGTTGCTCAAAGCTGGCGGCTTTGATGCGTTTTAAGCTCTTGAATTGGCGCAATAATTCTTTGATAGTTTCGGGTCCAATTCCCTTAACGCCTTCCAACTCACTTTTGAAAGCACCCTTGCTCCGTCTATTGCGGTGGTGGCTCAAGCTGAAGCGGTGCGCCTCGTCGCGGGCCTGCTGGATGATCTTCAACGTCTCCGAACGCTTGTCCAAATGCAGCGGGTAGGGGTCGCCGGGGAAGTAGAGCTCTTCCAAACGCTTGGCGATACCGATGATGGTGATCTTGCCGCGCAGCCCTAATCTTTGCAGGGCCTTGAGTGCAGCGCCTAATTGGCCCTTACCGCCATCAATAATAATGAGCTGCGGCAGTGGTTCTCCTTCCTCCAATAAGCGCTTGTAGCGTCGGTGCACGACCTCCCCCATCGAGGCAAAATCATCGGGACCTTCGACCGTTTTGATGTTGAATTTGCGGTAGTCATTTTTAGAAGGCTTTCCGTTTTTAAAGACGACACACGCGCTTGCGGGGTTAGTCCCCTGAATGTTCGAGTTGTCGAAACATTCCAAATGACGCGGCTCCACCGGCATACGCAAGTCGGTCTTCATTTGGGTCATGATGCGCTTAACATGACGGTCCGGATCGACGATTTGAATGTTCTTGAGCTTTTCCTGTCGGTAGTACAGAGCGTTCTTGATGCTGAGGTCGATGAGTTTTCGCTTCTCCCCTTTTTGTGGGACGTGGAAGGTGGAGCCTTCAATCTCAAGTTCCACAGGGTGGGAGGTGAAAATGGTGCGTGCCGCGGAGCCGAAGAGGTCCCGAATCTCCGGGATGGCCAGGTGCAAGAACGCAGCCGGCTCTTCGTCCAATTTCTTTTTGATCTCCACCGTATAGCTCTGCACAATAGCACCCTCAATCACTTGTAGGTAGTTCACATACCCAAACTCTGCATCCATGCTGATGCTGAACACATCAATATTGGTGAGGCTGAAGCTGACCACCGTGCTCTTTGCGGCGTATTTCTCCAAGGCCTCGAGCTTTTCCTTACAGAGCTGGGCTTGCTCAAACTCCATGGCCTCAGCGTGGGCCATCATGCGCTGTTTGAGGTGTTGCTTGACCGAACCTAATTGGCCCTTGATGATCTTTCTCGCCGCCTCGACATCGGCCATATAATCTTCTTCGCTTTGCAAATCCTCACACGGGCCCTTACAGTTGCCTATGTGGTATTCGAGACAGGTTTTAAACTTGCCGGCCTCAATATTTTCGGCGCTGAGGTTGTACTTGCACGTGCGCGTAGGATACATCTGGCGGATGAGTTCGAGCACGGCCTTCATGGACTTTACCGAAGGATAAGGTCCATAGTACTCACTGCCATCGCGCGTGAGGTTCCTCAAGCCGTATATGCGCGGGAAGCGCTCCTTTCGAATGGTGATGTACGGATAGCTCTTGTCGTCCTTGAGGTTGATGTTGTAGCGCGGCTGATGCTCTTTGATCAGGTTGTTTTCCAGGAGCAATGCGTCCCCTTCGGAATCGGTGATGATGGTGCGAATATCTGCGACTTTACGCACCATGGTGGCGATGCGTGCGCTGTGATCGTTCTTCGTGAAATACGAACTGACCCTTTTGCGCAAATCCTTGGCTTTGCCGATGTAGAGAATCTTTCCATCCTTATCCACATGCTGGTACACCCCCGGTTTATTCGGGAGGGTTTTGAGCAAGTTGGTGATGTGTTCGCTAGCCGCCATGAGTCAAAGATAAAAAAGGCCCGGCTCCCTTCGGGGCCGGGCCATGTGTTCTCGTGTTAAGAGAGTGGGGACATGTTTGAGATGCTATCGAGCATCCATAATGGTCACGGTTCCATTGACAACATACTCGTAGTTGTCGGAAGCGTTCAAGAGCTCAAGCGTGTAGAAGTACACACCATCAGCGAGCTTAACGCCATTCATGTTGGTCCCGCGCCATGGGTTAGAGTTGTCGTAGAGGTAATTCGATTGCCATACGCGATCGCCCCAACGGTTATACACTGACAACTGGCTCAAATCTTCGTAATCATCTACATTCTGGATGATGAATCCGTCGTTCACACCGTCGCCGTTTGGCGTGATGAAGTT
>CALDGA010000127.1 GCA_937942085.1 uncultured Flavobacteriales bacterium | reverse complement strand
TGGCATAAATACCGTTTTCCATGAGGAATGATTTTAATGAAAAGGCCCCGCGTGGGGCCTTCCGGGGTTTTATTGTTCGATTCGAACGAGTTCTACATCAAAAACTAATGAAGCGTTTGGAGGAATAACACCACCTGCACCGCGTGAGCCGTAGCCCAAATATGGAGGAATGATGAGTTTTGCCTTGCCGCCAACGTTCAATAATTGGATACCTTCCTTCCAACCATCGATCACACGGGCCATAGGACCGTATTGCATCGGCAGTGGCTCATAAGGCTCACGACGTGGATCATACGTACCGCCTGCTTGTGCAACTTCCTTAATAGAGCTATCAAACAAGGTACCGTCCATCAAGTAGCCTGCATAATCCACACGTACCATTTGACCAAATTCAGGCTTAGGGCCATCACCTACTGTTTCGATGATGTAACGCAATCCTGATTCTGTTTTAGTCGCTTCTGGGTAGGCTGCATCAATCTCAGCTTCGATAGCCGCAGCTTTCGCTTTCTTAGCTTCCTCAACACCTTGCTTCCCGTCCAAGAATGCCTGACCGGCATCCCATTTCTTGGCTTCACCACCTACGCGAATGATTTCTACGTGGTTCAATACCACCTTCTCTACCGGACGGTCTGAGCCCATACGCTCTACACCACCAATAGCAGTAACTATATCCTGACCACTCAAGACTTGAGCGAATACATTATATCCACCGTCCAAGTGCGGCGTGGCATTGTGCGTAATGAAGAATTGAGATCCGTTCGTACCCGGACCGGCGTTGGCCATACTCACCACACCTGCCTTATCGTGTTTCAAAGTTTCTACGATTTCTTGGGGGAACTGATAGCCTGGACCACCAGCACCTGTACCGTCTGGATCACCACCTTGAATCATGAAATCTGGAATGACTCTGTGGAACAAGGTACCGTCGAAATAAGGCTTATCCTGAAATTTCTCCGCCGCCTCTGGGTGATTTCCCTCCGCCAAGGCAATGAAGTTACCGGCAGTCATGGGAACCAAATCCTCATGGAAGTCGATCAAAATATCGCCCATGGACGTTTCCAACTTAGCGTAAATACCATCTTCTAAAGTGATGGTCTCATCGTTTACTGTGACTTTATTTCCTCCACAACTCGCTAGTGTGAAAGCCGCGAATCCCGCGAAGAGCATGCTTCTCAACATATCTATGTGATTTTTAAAGAGTCCCAAAGGTAAGCGGTATCCCGCAGAGAACACAGCGAAGGTTGTGTTAAAAACCAATAGGCCTTGGGAGCATCAATTTTACTCTTTTGTTAATTAAATGTAAACTTCGTTTTGCTCTAATGTAAATTTTGTGTTAACTTAGTGCTATGCTTAACCCCTTAAAAGCAACAATCATGAAAAATCTTTTGACCCTTATTCTTTCTGTAGCCTTTGTTGGCACTGCTATGACTAGCTGTTCTGATGGGCGTGTGATGCCTAATGATACTGGCGCACAAGCCTTCATGCACAACACTACCTTCTTGGTCGATGGGTTTGAAGTCTATAATCATGATCGCAAAACGACCAACGAATTAACCCTGACCTGTGATAGTATTTACATCACATTTGCGGAAAACAATATGTTTATCACCAAGGTGCTCTTCAACGCCAATGATCCAGAGCAGACCTATTATGAGCACAGCACCATGGAAGTACATTACGGAAACGGTGCCTTCTTGGGCGTGTGGAGCAATCCAACCACCTTTATGGATGTCGTTGGTTTTAGTAGAAACGGTAATACTGCTGGATTCGAACTATCTGGCGCCGATTGTACTTCAGGGGAGTTCATGAGCCAATTCATTCGCATGACTGCAATGGATAAACATCCTAAAGCGGCTCGTGCGATCAGCGGCTTACCTGGATAAGACGAAGATCATAACGCAGCGGCGATTGAGGCGGCACTTTGTCCAAATCACCCGCAATGCCATGTGCTAAAAACGAGGGGATGAGAACGAGCTTCACATCCCCTTCTTTCATTCCCTCTAATGCTTCGTGTAAGCCCACTTCCACTTGGCTATACCCAAGCTCAATGGTATCTCTATAACGCCCTACACCGCTATCGTCCAACAGGTATACCGTGGCTTCATAAACGATTCTATCGCCTATTTCCGCCATTGGTCCCTCACCTTCTACCACGGGCAATTCAAACATCCCGAAGCCATTTGGCTCAATACCTTCTAACTGGTGGCTTTCGATGTATTGATCGATCAATTGTCTTTCTTGTGCTAAATACATCCTATTGCGCTCCATAGGGTCCATCACAGGACGCTCCTCCTGAACCTCGGCAGGCTGGACACAACTGGTCAATAGCACCGCTACGAACACTAAAGTTGCTCTTACGACCACGGCAAATGAGTTTTAGCATAAGCCAAGGCGGTGGCAATATCGGTATCCAATCGCCCGCCCGCAGCATTCTTGTGCCCGCCGCCATTAAACGAGGCTCGGGCCAGCTCATTCACATCCACCAAGCCCTTGCTGCGGAGGCTGATCTTCACAATGCCCTCCTCTTCACGCATAAAACAAGCAATCTGAGCACCGTCCACACTGAGGCCATAGTTCACGAAACCTTCTGTGATGCCCTTTTCGTATCCAAGGGCATCGCACTGTGCTTTGCTCAAATACAAAAGCACTACCGCACCATCCGCGCTAGTTTCCATTTGTCCGAGCATCGTCCCTAGAAGCTTCAAACGAGCGGCCGGTTGGCTATCAAAGATTTTATTTTGAAGCTGCTGACTCTCCACACCTAAGTCGAGGAGTTTGCCCGCTACTTCGTGGGTGCGCGACGTTGTCGCACTGAATTTAAAGCTGCCGGTATCCGTAACAATACCCGTGTAGAGGCATTCGGCGGATTCTTTATCAAGGAATTGGTCCCATTTATACATGGCACAGAACTCATAAATCATCTGACAGGTCGAGCTCATGCCCGTATCGCTGTAGATGAAATCCGGCCAACTCTCGGGCTGTTGGTGGTGGTCGATCATCACCTTCTTCGCTCGGGCAGCGCGGAGGGCTTCCTCCATATCAGCACTGCGGTGATAAGCATTGTAATCTAAATGAAAGATCATGTCCGCTGCTTCAATCTCGGCATTGGCCGCCTTTTTCCCATCGCTGTAGATCATGACACGGTCGTTGCCGGTAAGATGCCACAGGAATTTGGGGTAAGGATTGGGGACGATCACGTGGACTGTTTTGCCCAATTTTTCAAAAACGCGTTGCAAGGCCAATGCACTTCCCATG
>CALDGA010000126.1 GCA_937942085.1 uncultured Flavobacteriales bacterium | reverse complement strand
CAGTGGCACGTGGCGGATGCCGCGGCGACCTCTTTGAACGACGAGTTTGAAACGTTGAATTTCGAATTCTACAGCAAGATTCTACGCGGGGTGCCGAAGATGAATCCTCGTTGGAAGCGTGCGCAAGGCGCTGTGGGTGTTTTAGGGGACCAATTAGGTCATCTCTACGCCGACCGCTATTTCCCAGAAGAAAGCAAAGCCCAAGTAGAGGCTATGGTAGAAGATCTGCGTGCTGCCTTCCGCGACCGCATCAACGGTTTGACTTGGATGAGTGATACGACCAAGGAGAAGGCCTTGGCAAAATTGGACGCCTTTACCTATAAAATAGGATACCCTGATAAGTGGGAGGACATCAGCGATTTGGATTTGAGCCGCGAGAGCTACTTCGCTAACCGCAAGGCCCTTTCCCAATACTTCACTGCTGATAATTTGTCGAAACTCGGCGAGCCGGTGGACAAAGACGAGTGGGGCATGGGTGCACATATTGTGAACGCCTACTACAACCCGTTGAACAACGAGGTGGTATTCCCAGCAGGGATTCTCCAGCCGCCGTTCTTCAACCCAGATGCAGACGATGCCATCAACTATGGCGCGATCGGTGGGGTGATCGGTCACGAGTTCTCACACGGATTTGACGATCAGGGTTCGAACTACGGTCCTGATGGCAATTTGGAGAACTGGTGGAGTGCCGGTGATAAGAAGCGTTTTGATGAGTTGACGACGAAGTTGGCAGATCAGTACGATGCGTACGAGGTATTGCCTGGGGTGAATGTAAACGGCGAATTGACGTTGGGCGAGAACATCGCAGATTTAGGCGGGTTGACCCTTGCCTACCATGCGTACTTGAAGCACCGTGGTGATAATGAAGTGGCGCCAATTGATGGATTTACCGATACGCAGCGTATCTTCTTGGGATGGGCGCAGGTTTGGCAAATGCACGGTCGCGACGAATACTTGAAGAACCAAGTAATGACTGATCCACACAGCCCAGGCAAATTCCGTGTCAACGGACCGATGAGCAATATGCCTGAGTTTGCGGAGGCCTTTGGCGGCGTTTGTGGCGATGGTGGTGTGGCCAAAGCAGCGGAAGATCAAATCATTATTTGGTAACTGTGATTTTAGTTGCACCTCGTTTTAAAAGGTGCCGCTAATTTTGACCTAAAATCAAGCAATTATGACAATCAACGAAGCAATCAACCACCCAGAGGCCACCTTGGTAGACGTACGTACACCAGGCGAAGTTGCCTTTGAATCTGTACCTGGCGCCATCAACATTCCATTGGATGAAGTTCCTGCGCGTTGGGAGGAATTTAAATCAATGTCGCGTCCATTAGTCGTGTTTTGCCGTTCGGGAAGCCGCTCAGGACAAGCGTTGATATTCTTGGCATCTAAAGGAATTGAAGATGGAGTGAACGGAGGCGGTGCTTCTGATGTTCTTATCCATAAAATGTAAGATCATGAAATCAGTAAAACTTTTACCTCAATTGCTCGTCGCATCCCTTTTGTGGGGTGGCGCAGTGAGCTGTCAATCTAAAACTCCGGCGGTGGAAGCCACCCAAAGCGAGGGTGTGATTAACAGGAATGTTGGGGTCGAGGAGTTTGCAGATTTAATCAATAATGGACCCGAGGGAGTGCTCTTGGACGTACGAACCGACCGAGAGTTCTCCATGGGCCATATCAAAGGCGCAAGTCAGATCGATTTCTACCGCGGTGACTTTCAGGAGGAGCTGGCGAAATTGGACCCAGAAGTACCCGTGTATGTGTATTGCAGAAGTGGCAATCGCTCAGGTCAGGCTGCGCAAATGATGAAACAAATGGGCTTTACCACCGTATACAACCTACAAGGCGGTATGGGTGCGTGGGCTCGAAAACAACCCGTTGCCAAATAACCCCTAAACCCCCTAATCATGGCAAGCTTTAAAGAAATCATTGATAGCCCGAAACCTACCCTCATCGACTTTTTCGCAGAGTGGTGTGGGCCCTGTAAAATGATGTCGCCTATTCTTCAGGAATTGGCTGCAGATATGGGTGAGGCCGTCAATATCATCAAGGTGGATGTCGATAAAAATCCACAATTGGCCGAAGCACTGCGCATTCAAGGCGTGCCGACGTTGACGTTGTTCCAAAACGGAGAAATGATTTGGCGCCAGAGCGGTGTTGTACCGGCCTATCAATTGGCCCAGATCATTCGCGAAAAAGCGCAGATCGAAGCCTAAATGTTGTCTATTTCAAGGACCCTAGCTATAACCTTGCTTGCCGCCACGATGGTGGGCTGTGGGTTATCGCAAGATTTGGTCTTTGAAGTGCCGCCTGCTCCGGATTATACCGACCTAGATAATTGGGCGGGACACGCAGAGAAATTGGACATCACAGATTCCGTTTTTGTGCCTACGTCCCGAACTTTCGGTGTCCCTGTGTTCTATGTGTATCCCACGGCTCACTTTCCTAAAAAAGGTGGATCTTGGAATGCCGATTCCTATGCGGAGGAGGTTCGAGAGCGCACGCACTATGCGGTAAAAATGCAGAGCAGCGCCTTCAATGTCGCAGGTCCTGTATATGCACCGTATTACCGTCAAGCGGCCTACCAAGTCTACAACGTTGCGCCCAACACGACTACCGTTAATGCGTACGATTTGGCGTACAATGATGTGCGCACCGCGTTCGAGCAATTCCTCGTCGACATCGGCCCAGATGTCCCCTTTGTTTTAGCCTCGCATAGTCAAGGCACGGATCATTTGGAGCGCCTCCTACGCAATGAATTTAATAAGGAGTTTCAGGATAGATTGGTCATTGCCTACCTCGTTGGAATGCCCGTCGTAGCCGACTTGCCTATCCCACTTTGCGAAGACCCGTTGCAGACCGGGTGTTTTGTCTCATGGAGAACGTTCCATACATCGGTCGAAACCTCCAGTAATGATGCTGCGATGGTTGGAGTGGTGAATCCGTTGAGTTGGAACACTTCAACCGTCGAAGTGCCTGCTGAGGACAATCCGGGTGCGGTAGTATTTGAAAGTGGTGAAGTGTTGCCGGGGTTAATTGGCGCTCAAATTCAAGACGGGATTATTATCGCCGATCGCCCAAAATTCAAAGGCAGTTGGCTCATCCGAACCAAGGATTATCACCGTGGTGATATCAATCTTTATTATATCTCAATTCGAGAGAATCTTGAGGCGCGGCTAGAGAATCTGGAACAGCAACGGTAGGAAATTCAATGGGATACCATGGAACTAACGTCTGGATCACAAAAGCATCCGGAAAGTACTCAATCCAACGTTGACGGTCTTTTTCTGCCATTAAAACGGTAGGATATGCACCCACGTGAACTTTAAAGTTGGGAGCTTTGTAAACAACTCGTGCATGTCCTAAGTCAAGATCGATCACATTGGCTCTGACCTTATTTGCATTCACTCGATCACCGCTGAACAATTGTATGGTATACCCTTCAAAAACTTCGCGCTTTTGCTCTTCTTGGAAATGAGCATAAACGGAGTCAAGATTCGGTGCAATATCCAAGGTGTCCGCATGGGTAAAAGAGTACCCCTTAAGCCCTGAAAATATTAACATTAAGAGAATTTTATACCGCATCTTTCTCATTGAACTGAAACCAAAGGTAAAGTTACCAAAACTCATGCCATTATTGTATGTTGTAACACCGGTTAATTTAGAACCATTCCAAATTAGTATTTTATAAAATATCCGACCCTTATTCGGATGCTGAACCTTATTTTTGCGGCACACTGAATAGCTATTATTAGGCCTC
>CALDGA010000125.1 GCA_937942085.1 uncultured Flavobacteriales bacterium | reverse complement strand
GATGGCACGGCAATCCGAATATTCACCTACATTGATGATCTGCTGGAAGCCATTTATACCTTGATGCAGTCAGACATGGAAGGACCGGTTAATCTTGGTTCAGAGGAACGAGTGACCGTTTCTGAATTGGTGCAAACTGTTATTGAGGTATCTGGCAAGAGAATCTCTGTGAGACATGTTCCTGGACCTGAGGGAGTTCGGGCACGGAACTTCAGCAAAGAACGCATCAAGTCACTGGGATGGAGGGCAAGATACTCATTGCGGGAGGGAATAGAACGCACTTATGCGTGGGTATGGGCACAGTTGGCAAAACAGGGGCGAGCGAAACCACCAATGCCTAAAGGGGCAGAACAATGGCTTTAGAAAGTTAGAAAGGAGGGTCAAGTGCAATGCGTTGTCCAACTCTTCGTGAACTACCACCTCCCCCGCCAGGCAAGACAGGTTGGCCTTGGACGGAAGAGAGTCCACAATTGCCCGATACAATGCCTGACGGTCGCCCTTGGCCACGGATCAGCATTGTGACGCCAAACTACAACTACGGACAATTCCTTGAAGAGACCATCCGCTCCGTGCTGCTTCAAGGCTATCCCGACTTGGAATACATCATAATAGACGGCGGCAGCACGGACAATAGCGTGGAGATCATCAAAAAATACGAACCCTGGTTAGCATATTGGGTGAGTGAGCCAGATAGGGGACAAAGTGATGCGATTAATAAGGGATTGCAGCGAGCGACTGGCGAGATAGCAGCATGGTTAAACTCTGATGACACTTACTTACCAGGAACCCTTGCGGTAGTAGCAAACGCCCTTGTCTCAAATCCTCAGTGGGTTATGGTTTATGGAGATTGTGAAAAAATAGATGCAGAAAGTCGAATAATTGGTAGGCTGGATGCTCGTCCTTTTGATTTTCTCCTGCTTATCAAGAAGGATTTTATTAAACAGCCTGCGGCCTTTTGGCGTCGTTATATTCACGACACTATCGGTTTTCTGGATACTCAACTCCATTACGCTATGGACTATGACTTTTGGCTGCGTATAGCATTGAAATATGAAAATAAAGTGAGTTACCTACCTTATACGCTAGCTCAATACCGATTTCACGATATGTCAAAGACTTGTTCCCAAGAACTTGGTTTTATCCGCGACCACATCCTCTTAGGATACAATCTCCTTAGGAATAAGGGTATACCCAGGAAGGTTCGTGTCGCCGTCATAGAAGGATTACTGGCAAATAGCTATTCCTTTATGGGCCGGCGTTGGAGGGCTGTCGGTTATCTTGTCCAAGCTTGGGTGATCTCATACGGGAATTTAACAATAGGTCGCCGTTTGGTAAAGTTGGTTCTACAGGCAATCTTGGGACGATTTTACGATGACCATGTGGCTCCTGCCATTAGACGGTTTAAGGATCTGGTTAGGTAATCCTGCTTTAAGTAAGGGGAGAACTGAAGCGTATTTGGGAGTTATTCCTATACCGATATGATTTGTAATGGGTCGTTATGGTCGGTTAGCTCTTGTTGGTGAGCTTGAAGCGTTGGCGAAGGCAATGTTAGAAGCCCTTAATAACTCCAACATCCCTTGCGACAGGAAAACTCGCATCCAAAGGGCTATGGAGTTCTCAGTAGATAAGACTGTTGATGAACATATAGAAGTTTACTGCTGTGACTTGAAAGTTGGGAGATGGTTCCGCTCCATCTGGGTGAGGTAAAATAATGAAAAGTCAAATCTGTTTGTTTTTGGTGGATGAAAATTTAGCCAACCCAAGGGGTGGTGGTTATGCCTTGGCGCGTAGCCACTTAGAACTGCTTCAATGTGCAGGATGGTCAACAGTCCTGATTTGGTTGCTGCCGATGGACTTTCCCGGCGTCGTTCCTCACCAAACATTTGCGGATACACCGCAAGAGGTTCTGTTTTACGCTAAGGCAACACCAAGGTCTTCGCGTTTTCACCAATGCTGGCACCTGATAGTGAATCCCACCAAGTTTCTCTATAGGTCAATCCTGCAAGATGAGGTCCTGAAAAAACTTAACCAAATTGCTAAGGCTAAAAAAGCATCCTTGATTTGGGCAGAACACTTGTTGCCTGCTACGCTGGCGCAAGCAGCGAATCTTGACTTGCCAGTCATATATAGTCACCATGATTGGCGCTGGCGGATCAAATCTTATCGCCATAGCCCCACACTCCGTAGTCGCTTGTATCACTGGGCAAGTCGTCGGCATGAGCAAAGCCTGGTGCGACATGTAGATGGAGTGGTGAGCGGTTCTTGGAGTGAATTGCAGGAAATTCGGTCCCTCGGTGCTAAGCAAGTCGGTTACTTTCCAACCACTTACCCACCAGTAGACTTGCCTGATCTATCGGGAATTCATGGGCCACCTCGGATCGTACATCTAGGTTATATGCAAACAACAGCGAGTCGGATTGGATTGCAAAGGTTCCTTGAAATTTCTTGGCCACGAATACGACAAGTGGTAGAGAATCCGAATCTCTGGATAATTGGCAGTTTGGAGGGTGCACCAGAGGAATTGTTGCGACAACTCTTCTCTGATCCATGCATACACTGCACAGGCTATGTGGATGACCTAGGTCATGTTCTACGACCTTATGATATACACATCATTCCATGGGAGCACAACACAGGCACTCGAACGAGAATTCCACTTGCGCTCAATTTCAAACAAGTGGTGGTTTCAACAGTTAATGCTGCAGCATGCCTTCCAGAGCTTGAGCATGGTAAGAACTGTTTCCTCACAGATGGTATAGAAGACATGGCTGAGAAAATCATTGAGCTATGGAACGACCCTTCTACCAGACAAAAAATAGGGGAGCAAGGGAGACAAACTTTCCTTGAAAACTTTACAATTGATTCGCAGCGGAAGCGATTTGAAGAGTTCATCAATCAAATCCTATGACTGCGCACACTATTAAACAAGTTCGGTTGGTTCCTTCAATAAATCAGGTCATTGTCCCTACTGATGATCCGGAGATTGGAACCGTTGCTCAGCGATATGGCGCAGAAGTAATTTGGCGACCGGTAGAAATCGTAGAAACCAGTGGTAGCGATGCCCCTTCCGAAGTAACCTTGCTACATGTGCTTGAATATTTGCTACATGTGCTTGAATATTTGGGAGGACAGAGGGTTACTAACTAGCATATCCTAGTTTTCCTGCATACACCGCACCTCTCACACGCATGTGCGAAGGAATTAGAATAATGAATCTGGACTTTGACCCTGAACCAGGTCAGCCTCATCAAGCACTTGTCAAAGATGTCAATCATGTTTGGACTCACTATAAACCTGTCGCCGAATCTGGTGGTGTGTGGTTGGTTAACAGTGTAGATGAGATGGTAGAGGCAGTGAAGATATATCTGTGCCACCCCGAATTACATCAAGAGAAGAGGCGTTGGATTGCTGAATATGTTTGCGGTTACTTAGACGGTCGCTGCGGGGAACGAATGGGAGAGGCAATCTTAGATTTTTTGAAGCATCATGTCAGAAAGAAGTAAGATATGAATGCCACAGGTGATGGACCGATGGTTAACAAGAAGAATTTGACTACATCCCAATCTGTTAGCCACACTTCTCAAAAGGACGATCGTCCTTGTATCGTTGCCATCCTCCCACGAGGAGAGGCAATTCGTAACTTTGTTTACAGCGGCGCCTTAGATAAAGTCGCTCAGTTCGCTAAAGTAATCATCTTCTCGGTGATTCCCAGTGAGGAGATAAGAGCGCTTCTTGAGAACCGTTATGAGATGGTTATTGAATTAGCAGAAATTCACGAACGCTGGATAGTTCGATTCACTCGCGAGATTCTGGACATTGCCCATGGTCGCTACTTGTGGTCTGAGGCGGCAAAAGAACGGTGGCGAAGAAGGGATTGGGAGGCGAACACAATCCCCAAAAAGATTAAACGGTGGGTGAAGAAGGTTTTGTGTTATCCTTTCGCTCATCCAAAGGGCTTGGAGGTTCTTTCCAATTTGGAATGTTACCTCAGTTACCGTTTACGAACGACAAATCAATATGTTGACCTGTTGAGAGAACTTAATCCTTCGTTAGTTTTCAACGGTTCCCATGTGCATGGCTCCATCGCCCTACCTATTCTCCATGCCGCAAGGGCCTTGGGAATTCCTACAGTAGCGTTTATCTTCTCGTGGGATAACTTGACTTCTCAAGGGCGCATTATCCCGCCCTACGATTATTATCTGGTCTGGAATGAACACCTGCGTGAGCAATTACTGACGATTTATCCTTCTATCCGACCTGATCAGGTCTTTGTGACAGGCACTCCCCAGTTTGACTTTCATTTCCGTCCTGAATTTTGGTGGACAAAAGAAGAGTTCTGCACTCGGGTTGGTGCAGATCCCAATCGTCCCATTGTTTTTTACTCTACGGGGATGGCTAATCACATGCCAGGCGAACCATATATAGTTGAGGGTATTGCAGACATGCTGCAAAAGATGACGGACTTAGGTCCCCCCCAATTGTTAGTGCGGGTGTATCCCAAAGACCGAACTAAGCGATTTGAGGAACTTAAACGCCGCCGCCCTGACATTCTCTTTCCCGAGATCCCGTGGGAACCTGCTTGGTTAACACCGAAATTAGAGGATTGCTACCTCTTAACTAATATGTTGCGTTATGCAGATGTAGGTATTAATATTGCTTCAACGATTTCTCTTGAACTTTGTATGTTTGATAAACCTGTTATCAATGTTGGTTATAACCCGCCAGGCATAGACATCTCTCCAGTGGACTACCGAAAATACTATGAATTTGACCATTATCGTCCAGTGGTGCAAAGTGGAGCGGTGATGGTGGCAAGGTCACCTGAAGATATGGAAAGGATGATTAGGCGAGCCTTGTATGAACCTCAAGCAGACAGTGAGAAAAGGCAGCGCTTTATCAAAGCGATGTTCGGTGACACCCTTGATGGTCGCTCCGGAGAGCGAGTGGCAATGAAGTTACTGGAACTTGCCGATAGAGCACGCACACTACCTACAAGAAGCGTTATTATCTAAAGGGCTGACATGACATGAATGGAGGGATTTCGGCTATGAAAGACAGAAAAATCTCGGTAGTAACTCCCACTTTACGCCGTCCTCAGGAAGTAGTGGAACTGTTGGATAATCTATCCCAGCAGACAGTTTTGCCTTATGAGGTGATTCTGGTGGATGGAGCACCTCCAGAAGAGAAAGAAACTGAAGAAGCAGTGAGAGAAAAGGCGAAAGAACTTCCTTTCCGAGTTGTGTATATTCGACACGGGGGCGGAACTGCCATTCAAAGAAATGTAGGGATTGATGCAGCCACCGGCGATTTTATTGCGTTCTTTGACGATGATATCCGGCTGATGGCTGATTTTTTTGAAAGGATACTCGAGATCTTTGATCAGGACATAAATTGTCAAGTTGGGGGTATCACAGGCTATATTATCAACCAGCACTTTGAAATGCATTCCCATCAAAGATGGCGTTGGTACAAACGCCTGCGACTTCTCACCACATATGAGCCAGGACGCTATGATTATAAAACCGGTTATCCAATTAATCGCTATATGCAGCCCCCACACGATGGGGTAAGAATGATTGATTTCATGGGAGCTGGGTGTGCAGTTTGGCGAAGGGAAGTATTTGAAAATGGATTACGCTTTTCCAGTTTCTTCTCGGACTATGGAATTTTAGAGGATGCCCATCTTGCTCTAAGGGCAAGACGGAGATGGATGTTGCTGGAGTGCGGGCAGGCACGGTGTATACATCTTCGATCAACCCGTGCACGAGTAGATAGGAGAAAAATTGGTTATAAATGCGTAGTGAACTATTATTATGTTTTCAACGATATAGCAGGTCCTCTCTCATGGCAACAAAAATTCCGCTTCTGGCGTTTTCAAGTATTTGAATTATTCCGCATTGCTGCTTCGGCGCTTAGACGGCGTAGAAAAGATGATGTATTAGAGTTATTGGGACGGCTTGAAGGGGTTATGGCTGTCATTCGTGGTCTTCCTTTTCAAAAGCATTCATGATGCATTTTGTTTTTATCTTTGAATTTTGATAGAATTAAGCATTATTGTCTTAAGAGGTTAATTTATGAAAGGCATTTTGCTTCTTTTCTATGATTATGATACACAATGGGGAGCAGACCATTCGCGAAGGCCAGGAGGACCCCGACAGTGGGGACATTTGGAGTTTAAGAATACAGAGCGTCTTTTAGAAATACACTCACGATTCAATGTGCCTGCATGTTTTGCAGTAGTTGGTGCAAGTGCTTTACCTGGAGAGCGACCATATCATGACCCCCAACAAATCCGTCAAATTCACGAAGCAGGGCATGAAGTAGCGAGTCACGGGATGTATCATGAATGGTTACCAGCATTAGGGCGTGAAGACTTACTTAAAGTATTACGCACGAGCAAAGATGCTTTGGAGCAATGCATAGGAAATTCTGTGGTGACCTTTGTCCCACCTTACAATCAGCCATTTGACTATCCTAAGGGTTTATCCTTCAGCCTATCTGAAAGGCGTATTTGTAGAAAGGGTCCACGCACTGACCTCCAATCATTATGCGCTGCGCTCAAGGAGGTTGGTTATCGTTTTTGTCGAGTAGCTTATCGCCCGATATACATACGGTTAGCCGAGACTCTATTGCGGCGCCACATTTACAAACCAGTGCAACTGGAGAACATTTCTGGGATTTTATGCGTCCGCATAAATACCCCTTGCGGATTTGCTGGTGAGAGTCTAAGGATGTTAGATCAAGTGGCAAATAAAGGTGGGATTGCTGTCGTTTATGCCCATCCTCACTCACTGTCTTCCCAAGGTCCACAAAGCGAGAGGTTCCTTCTTCCGTTCTTAGAAAAAGTAAAGGAACTTCGGGAAAATGGTAAATTGCATGTTGCTTTACCTCGGGAGTTAGCAATATGAAAATCGCTGTCTTTTCCCATAAACCCTGTTGGCGTTCGCCAAGGTCACCATCTGGATATGCGACCGATGGTGGATTTCCTTCCCAAATGAAGGCGCTTTCGGAATTGTTTGATGAAACGAGGATAGTAGTTCCTTGTGATGACAAGGGACCTTGGGAAGGCGAGGTTCCGCTGACTGGGCATCGCCTTTCGGTGGTCCCTTTAGCCCATCCACCAGGACATGGTTGGAAGCGCAAGGTCGGGATTCTTTTCTGGCTTGTGCGCTATGGACCTATCTTGCTTCGTGAGGTGCTTTATGCTGATGCTGTCCACACACCTATTCCAGGAGATATCGGGACGCTGGGGATGCTCTTAGCATGGCTTCTTCACAAACCGCTTTTCGTCCGTCACTGTGGGAACTGGTTC
>CALDGA010000124.1 GCA_937942085.1 uncultured Flavobacteriales bacterium | reverse complement strand
AATATAATCGCACGCGCTACAGTATTGGGAAATGATTGTTGGCATCTTCTTTTTTCGCTGAAATGGTTGTGTTTGGTGCACTGGCGATGAAGCCGTTGCTGAGGATGCAAAGAGTTAGATGTTGGTTGCTTCAAGGAGGGTGATGAGAGATGTCAAAGGTGGATTGCAGGCAGGAGATCACAATTTTCGTTCGCTTTGAAAATCGGTCAAAATCGCTGCAAAACCGAGAATTATTCAGCCGATCTTCAAAATCCTTGAAGCCTGCCTTACAAGCAGGAGGTCGGAGGTTCAATTCCTCCACCGCCCACCATTGACTCCTCAATCACGCTTCGGCGAGGGAATGATGTTTCTGCCTTTACGACCCTCAATTCCGCCCGCTCCTTGAGAATGCTATAATTGCAGAAAACCTGCACACCAGCCAGGTGAAGATGGTGAGGCTTGATGTCGGAGCGACCGATAGGGCTTGACAGAGGGTCAATTGTTAAAAGTCAGAAATTCCCCGAACCAGTCAGGTTGCTTTCCCTTGAACCCATCGGCAATGACACCTTCAAGTTTGAGGGAGTGGGGATGGACAGTCGGAAATTTTATGACCTCATCTTGACCGCTGAGGAAGTTAACGAACTTGTCCCTGTCGTGCACGGTTTTAACTTTTCTGGCGACGGGGAGGCGACTTTCTTGACAATTGAGGCGATACGGATTCGCAATGCCTACCTCTTTGACCCCCTTTGTGCCGTCCATGCCGCTCAAATTGACCCATTGCCTCACCAATTAGATGCCGTTTACCGCTTCATTTTGCCTCAAACGAGAATTCGTTTCTTGCTTGCCGATGACCCAGGCGCTGGCAAAACCATCATGGCGGGTTTGGTTCTCAAGGAACTGAAAATGAGGGGACTTGTCAAGCGAACCCTCATCATCGTCCCAGGTCACCTGCAAGACCAATGGCAAAGGGAGATGCAAGAAAAGTTCGGCGAACACTTCGTTCAAGTCAACCGAAGTGTCATCAACTCTTCTTGGGGTCGCAATGTCTGGCGACACTATTCGCAAGTCATCACTTCAATGGACTTCGCAAAACAAGAGGATGTGCTGGGCACTTTAGTTGATGCCGAATGGGATTTGGTCATCGTTGACGAAGCCCACAAACTCGCCGCTTACCGATATGGTGGCGACAGTGTCAAGAAGACAGAGCGATACAAGTTGGGCGAAAAAGTTGCCCAAAGAACTCGTTCGCTGCTTTTCCTAACGGCAACACCTCACCGTGGTGATCCAGAAAACTTCAGGCTTCTCCTTGACTTACTTGAGCCTCACTTTTTCTCCTCAACACAACTTTTGGAGCAGGCAGTTCGTGATGACGACAACCCTCTCTTCCTTCGTAGGCTCAAAGAGGAGTTGAAAGACTTTGACGGTCGTCCCCTTTTCCCGCCCCGACATGTCCACACTGTCAAGTATAGCCTCAGCGAGCGGGAACGCCAACTCTACAACGCCGTCACCAACTATGTCCGAGAGCAAATGGACAGAGCGTTGAAAGCCAACAGAAGAAATGTCGCTTTTGCAATGCTGGTTTTGCAACGACGAATGGCTTCAAGCGTTCACGCCTTGCGTGATTCCCTTGAGCGTCGTCAAAAGAGGCTTGAAGACCTAATGCAACTTGGACAATGGCTCAAAGGACAAGACATCGGGCGAATTGACTGGGATGAACTGGAGGATGCCCCCGAAGTGGAAAGGTTGAAGCAAGAGCAGGAACTGGTTGAGAAACTAACCAACGCTCAAACCCAAAGGGAATTGGAAGAGGAAATCGCTCAGTTGAAACGCCTCATCCAAACGGCAAAGGAAGTGGAAAGAGCAGAAGAGGAAACGAAATTGCAAGAGTTGCGACGAGTTGTTGAGAACGAAAGGCTCAAGGAAACAGGCGAGAAACTTTTGGTCTTCACCGAGTCAGTCAAAACGATGGAGTATTTGGCGACGAAACTTAGTTCTTGGGGCTTCTCCGTCACAACCCTTCATGGCGGAATGAATTTGCAGGAGCGGATACGAGCAGAACACGAGTTTCGCGACCGAACACAAGTAATGGTCTCAACGGAAGCGGGCGGTGAAGGTATCAATTTGCAGTTCTGCTCCTTGATGGTCAACTACGACATCCCCTGGAGTTTCACCAGACTGGAGCAAAGGATGGGACGAATACATCGCTACGGTCAAAGAAAGGAAGTTCACATCTACAATCTGGTCACCGAAGACACGATTGAAGGCAAAGTGCTCGGAAAGGTGATGGAAAAGTTGGAGAGGGCTCGTAAGGAATTGGGCGAAGACAGAGTTTACGATGTCATCGGTGAAATCTTCCACGACCGAAGGCTTGAGGAACTCATCTTGGAAGCCCTGTCGCATCAAAAAACCCTTGACGAAATCATCGCCGAAATTGAAGCGGTGCCTGATGAGGAACTGGTGAATCGCATTCGGCAGGCTTTGGGTGATGCTCTCGCTACCCGCCACATTGACCTGCAAAGGTTGAAAGAATTGGAAGCCGAGGCAGCGGAACATCGGCTCATCCCCGAATACATTGAAGCCTTCTTTGAACGGGCTTGTAAGTTTTTGGGCGTCAACGCTCAAAAGCGAAAAGATGAGCCGATGTTGTGGCGGGTTGAAAATGTCCCTTACTCTTTGCGCAACCCAACCGAAGACTTCAAGGACCGATTCGGCGAAGTTCGGGACAACTACCTTCGGTTAGCGTTTGACAAAGAAACGGCTAAAAGACGCAATGCTGAATTCATCGCACCAGGTCACCCGCTCCTTGAAGCCATCATTGAAACCCTTCTGCAGCGAGGAAAGGATGAACTGATGAAGGGCGCTGTCTTCTATTCGCCTACAGGCAAAGAAGGTTTGCTTTGGTTTCTTGAAGGCGAAATTCAAGATGGCAACGGGCAAGTGGCAGGTAGAAAGTTAATCGCCCTTTGGCAAGACCCTTCAGGCAACTTCAACATTACCGACCCATCCATCCTTTGGGACTTGATGCCCGCAAAAGGTGAGACATTGCCCGAAAGAACCATCACTGATGAAGAAGTTAAAAAAGCCATCCTCTGCGCTTTCGCTGAAGCCCTTGAGCCTTATCGGCAGCAAATTTTGAAGGAGCGACAAAGGCAAGCAGAAGTTAAGCGAAAGTATGGTGTCCGTTCGCTTGAAGAGGAACTGGCGGAAAGCGAGGCGAAAATTGCCGACTATGAAGCGAGGCAACTGAAAGGCGAGGACATGAGAATGGCGCTCTTTAACGAAACCTCTAAGCGGGACGAACTCAAACAAAGGCTGCAAGAGTTAAAGACCCAAATTGACCGTGAAACCCAACTGATCGTTCACAGACCAAAAGTATTGACGGTTGTCCGAGTGCTTCCAATGCCTGCCGCTGACGAAGATGTCGGCGATGAAGGTGATCCCGAAATTGAAGCCATTGGGATGAAAGTGGCGATGGAATACGAGCGAACTCAAGGGCGAATCCCAGAAGATGTCTCCATGCTAAAATGCGGCTACGACATTCGCTCACTGACGCCTGAAGGGCAAATTGACCGATACATTGAAGTCAAGGCTCGGGCAAAGACTGGGGCTATCGCTTTGACACCAAACGAATGGCTGATGGCGCATCGGTTTGGCGAAAAGTATTGGCTTTACATCGTCACGGAGGCGAAAAGCGAAAAGCCCCAACTTCACTGCATCCAAAACCCTTCAGCCAAACTTCAACCCGAAGTCAAAATCGTCAGATATATTGTCAAGGATTGGCAATCGGTGGTTTGAGGCTGCGGCTGCTCGGTAGGCGTCCCAGAAAATTAGCCGCACAATTTTTTGGTGTGGAAGCAGAAAGGGATTTGCAATCAGGTCTTGTAAAGGTTCGCAAACACAAATGAGGGGGGATGAAGCAAAAATGGGGCGAAAGTTGATTGAGGTGATGTTCCCTGTCAAGGAAGTGGGCAAAGAAGCGGTTCGGGAAAAGAATATCCGTCACGGGCACATCTCCACTTTGCACATCTGGTGGGCAAGAAAACCTCTGGCGGCGATGAGGGCTACTATCTATGCTGCATTGGTTGACGAAAGCAAAAATGACGATGCGACAAACCGTTTCATTGTCAATTTGTCAAAGTGGGAAAATTCGCTCAACCTTCAAATGCTCGCACAAGCGAGAAAGGACATCCTCAACGCCAACGGCAATCATCCGCCAAAAGTTTTGGACTGCTTTGCTGGCGGCGGAAGCATACCGCTTGAAGCCCTTAGGCTCGGTTGCGAAACTTACGCTTTGGAATACAACCCTGTCGCCGTGCTCATCTTGAAAGCGACTGTTGAGTTCCCAATGAAATTTGGTCAAAGGTTGCTGGAAGAAGTGAAGAGATGGGGCAATTGGGTGCT
>CALDGA010000123.1 GCA_937942085.1 uncultured Flavobacteriales bacterium | reverse complement strand
AGACGCTTTGCTGAGGCTTCAATTTGTTTGCGCATTTTGGTGTTTGCAGCTTCACGGTCTTGTGCGTCTAGTTCAGCTATTACGCTTTCGACTTGCGCTTCTACAAAAGATGCACGTGAGATGCCCATATCATTCAGGTCGCGTTCTGAAAGATGTGCCAATGTACTTATGGCGGCAGTTTTTGTGCGTGAGATTACGATTGCACGGTAGATTTTATTAAGCATGGTAAACACCTTTGCTGGCTTAGATATAGAGTGCGCCAGTTTTGTTGAAGTTTGCGGCTGAGTTTTCGCCTGATTTGATCATCCAGTTAACGACTGCTGTCCAAAGTTTTGTCATTGTTTCGTTCCTTTTGTTGATGGCTCGTAGATAATAGAGCATGACCTAAATGACATCAGACAAATTGGAATTGTCGCTATGCACTGAGCGCATAGATCAGAACATGTTTTGCATATCTGAAAGTTTGCCTATCGATCTAAGGCATTCGAGCCTGTGTTAGATATGATCTAGGAACTTAATATCGCGCACCGCACCGTTGCCCAATACTTCCAAACACTCTTTGTATTCTGGGCTTTCATACCACTGCAAAGCAACATCGATGCTTTCCCAGATGCCTACAACAGTACGTTCCTGCTGCCCGCTTTCACGGAGTGCAACTGGATAACCTCGCGCTAAAAACTGACCACCGTATTTCTGTACGGTAGCTGGTGCCATCGCCGCGTAAGCCGCTAGCTTAGCTTCGTCAGTTATCTCTTTGTAGGTTACGATACATACAACTTTTGACATATTTGCCTCCACTATCGATCCAAGGCATCCTTATGCAACTTGAGTTGCTCCTTAACCTTTGGGTCATCTAGCAAAAGGTTTCCTTCGTGATCTTTGATGCCATGTACCGTTTCCGCAAACTTTGATCGGCAGCTTTCACTGAACTCAGTAAACGTCATCTTTTTACTGATTGTTTCTTGGCTTTTATCCATTAGTAACCCCCCAGTTTCTAACAACTCTTTAATGCTATGATTTAGATTGGGGATGCGTCAATCAATAATGTACAGCACACACAAACGTGTGTACGCAATCGTCTTTTTGTACGTTCAAGGAACTTTTAGCTAGAAACGCACATCATCGCGATATGCGAAGTGCTTTTCCTCGATTGGCTTCCCATCAACCTGAAACCAATTTTTCAACAATGCACATACAAAGATCGTTTGCAGTTCAAGCGGAAGATATTCGGGTGCTTTAACAGGTCCGACGTGATCGGGTTCGTAGAGTTTATGAAACATTGATGTCTCTCGTTTTGTTGGCTGGCGGTGCATTAACAGCCTTTTGTAACAACGGAAAGACAAATGGCGAGGTTCCGTGTTTCTAATAGGCAGCTACAGCCTAATCTGCTGTGCTCTGAAGCTAGCAGACCTGATAACGTCACTTTCACAGGCGTATCGTGTGTATAGATCATGCGGTTGTGGACGTATGCCCACGCGCTGCAAGTCGAGCCTGTCAGCATCCCAGCAAACCCCGATGTTCAATTGCCTGATCTTTCTAGGGTTCATGGGCTTTGAATGATCATGAATGGCAATCAACAACTGTTTTTTTTCGTTAGGGGTTAAGTCGAATTGGAACCCACTAATTTCGCCATCCAGTAGTCTTTGCGCATACGCAGCGGCTCTGGGGCCATGCTCAGGGTCGTCAAACTCGTTTTCACGGTGAGTATCGTGCAATAGGGCAAATAGTTCAACTATTCGTATGTTAGCACCAGTCTCAGCTGCTAGAATACGTCCGTTGTATAAAACCCGCATCCAATGGGCGTAGCCATGATCGCCAAAGTGATCTAACTCGTATAATTCGCAGCAGTGTTCAACAAAGTCCTGTGTGACAATATCTGACACGTCTGGTCTTAATACATCTACCTTCACCGAAGATGGCATGAGCAGGGGTTGCACGGTTTTGGTTGTTACAGGCAACCCGAGATCGTTTTTGATCTCAGCCATCTTTTTTGTGAAAATGGTCGCAACTTCATGACCGTACGAGCGTTTGACGGTTTCAAAAATCTCTATTTCTACCCATTTCAAAAAAGGTACTGCCAAGACAGTATCGTCAATGTTGGCTCTGATCAGCTTTAACGTTTTTTGGCGTAAATCATCACAACCGCTCATTATTGGTAGCGGCAGTCTCGACCAAAAGGGCTGTAGTTCACTAAATGTGCGAACCTTCATGGCTTGATATGCGCAACCGAGTGTTAACACAGCTGGGTGCCAATCTTCGTAACCTACATAACGACCTGCGCCGCCCATACGATGAAAGTAATCGCAAATATGGTTCTTGTAGCAGTCCGCGATCGTTGTGTGATCCATTGAGGCTATCCATGTTTAGAAATGGTATAATTCTTAGAGCAGTTGTTATCCTGTCTATAAAAACAATAAAACACAAATGAGGCAGTGGCACATGAAACTGCAGAAGTATGAGCGTCACGCAACGCCATTAAACGAGCGTATTCGGTATTTTTTCGAAGTTATGTTTTGGCTAGTCGTTGTGTTCATCGTTTTTGTTGCCCTGATGGTGGCGTTCTGGAAAATCTCTGAATTGTTCGTACCAACTGGTCGCTAAACTGGGCATCCCGCCTTCGCTGAGGACAGGAGGCTTTGTTTAGACACGCGTCCGAAAAGCGAACTTTACGACTGCCTAGGTGAATACGGGTGGTTTGATAAACCTGCTAAAATTCAGTTGGGTGAATAGATGGTTCCGTACAATAATCACGATTTTTCCCAAGATAGTAATTCAAAAAGTTTCTGGCCCCTCTTGAGGCGATTTCCCTAACCCTAGAATGTGGGACTAAATTTAGCCAAAAAAGCCCAAGTGCAACAAAACAATGGTTTGAGCGGGCCGAGGTTGCCTATGAACGCCCGCTGGGGCGCATGAAAATCAAGGGATCTCATCAGTGGTACGCGGTTCCCTCCCGTGATTTTGCCTATCATCAAACAACTGTTGATCTGTCGCTGCCCCATTGCCATGGCGGGGTTTATCCAACCCTGACTGCATCGCAATTCAAATTTCAGGGCAATAATTATACCTTTGGTGTTCCCTGAGACGAGACGACCAAAAAGC
>CALDGA010000122.1 GCA_937942085.1 uncultured Flavobacteriales bacterium | reverse complement strand
GATAGCCTCGAGCTCATCCAGGACAAGACCAAGCAAAAACAATTCTACGCCGACCACAACATCCCCACCTCACGTTTTGAGATGGTCTCAGGCAAGACTGAATTTGAAGCTGCTCGCGATCGTTGGCCCATACCATTTGTTTGGAAGGCTGCCACTGGTGGCTATGACGGTTTTGGCGTAGTGGTTTGCCGCAGCGAAGAAGATGTACAACATATCCCTGATGCCCCGGGCATGCTCGAAGCGTTTGTGGACTTTGAACTAGAAGTAAGTGTAATTGTCGCCCGCAACGAAAGTGGCGAGGTGAAAACCTTCCCTGTAGCAGATCAAGAATTCCACCCTACAGCGAACCAAGTAGAATACGTGCTCTGTCCTACCGTTTTGGACGAAACAATGCAGCAAAAAGCCAACGAAATTGCCATCCGTGCTGCGGAAGCCTATGACATCTGTGGCTTGCTGGCGGTAGAATTATTCGTCACTGCCGACGGAGAGATCTTAATCAACGAAGTTGCCCCTCGTCCGCACAACAGCGGACACCACACCATTGAAGCTTGTTACACGAGCCAATTCGAGCAGCACGTTCGCGCCGTCCTAGACCTGCCCTTAGGTTCAACCGAGCTGAAAGCAGCGGGCGTGATGGCGAACCTAGTAGGTGCAGAAGGATATAGCGGTGATGTAGTGTATCAAGGGTACGACGAGTTGCTCGGAGAGCCAGGGGTAAACATCCACATTTACGGCAAGGCGCAAACACGTCCTTTCCGTAAAATGGGGCACGTCACGGTAGTGGCAAAAGATAGAGATGAAGCCCGCAAGCGCGCCGAATGGGCAAAGAATAGTATATTGGTCAAAAGCAAATAGTCATGATCGGAATCATTATGGGCAGCACTTCAGACCTGCCAGTTATGCAACAAGCTATCGATGTTTTGGACGAATTAGGCCTCGCCTATGAAGTTGATATCGTCAGTGCCCACCGCACGCCAGAGAAGCTTATGGATTACGGTCAGAATGCGCACAAAAGAGGCATTAAAGCAATCATTGCCGGTGCCGGCGGTGCAGCACACCTCCCAGGTATGGTGGCTTCCGTTAGTCCGCTTCCAGTTATAGGCGTTCCTGTACACAGTTCAAATTCTATCGACGGTTGGGACAGCGTACTTTCTATTCTTCAAATGCCGGGTGGCGTTCCTGTAGCTACCGTAGCACTAGATGGTGCGAAGAATGCAGGTATCCTTGCTGCACAGATTGTAGGATCTTCGGATGCAGCGGTTTTAGAGCGCATTGTAGCCTATAAAGAAAGCCTGAAAGAGAAGGTGCTCAAAGGCGCGGAAGAGGTTAAGGCTAAGTACTCTAAATAAGTACAAAAGACTATGGTGGCGCATTAAACGTCCGTTTCACTAGGCTGCATCGCCCCTTTCAATCGTTTGATGATCCACCATCCCAAAGGGACATAGGAGATCCAGAACAGTAGATAATACCCTAGAGCGATCAACAATAGTTTACCCGAAATCACTCCACCCCATTGTGCCCAGGTAGGGAGAATTTCTAGAAACCAAGCATAGTAGACGAGTAAAAGGCAAAGTGAACTCCCCACCCAATACTTACGGAGGAAAGATTTGAAAAAATCTTCGTACGGCTTACTACCCACCTTTTTATACCATACCCAATTCAACCACGCATGAAAGGGTAATGAACCAACCATCGCGATTCCGCAACTAATTAAGAACACGAATCCAGTCCCGTCGAGGTAAAACGTTCCGTTAGGAATATTGACCAACAAAATAACCAATACCGACAACAGTATGCTGCCCAGAATAGCGCTACCTAAATAGTAAGTAAGGGCATATTGAGCAGGCATCTACAATCGTTTCAAGTGAGAAATCAAAAGCTCCTTCTTCCTATTGCTCACAGGAACTGTAGACCCATCATGCAATAACAGATATCCACCATCAGCGCTGACGTACCGGCTCACCATTTCTAGGTTAACAAGGTGACTCTTGTGCACTCGTTCAAACCCCGCGGGACGCAACAAGGTCTCGTACTCCTTCATCGTCTTGGACGCGAGTACGGAGGATTTGTTGTTCAAGAAGAACTGGGTATAGTTTGAACTGCTTTCGCAACGAACGATCTCATTAACGTTGAGAATGTACATTCCCTCTGTCGTAGGGATGACCAATTTTTTCGGCGCCTCCTTCGATGCCGCAGCTGCAATATTTGCCTGCTGGGCGGGAATTCTTGAAGCCCCTGCCTTTCGTACGGCCTTGACCAAATCTTCCGCATCGATAGGCTTTAAAAGGTAATCCAATGCCGCATGCTTGATCGCTTGAATGGCAAACTCATCGTGGGCGGTGGTGAAAATCAAACCTGGGAGATCGCTGCCTGTCCACTGATCGATCAGATCAAAACCAGATTCGCCATTGAGGTTGACATCCAAGAAAATGACATCGACATCTTCCTCGTCCAGTGCTTCTAGTGCCTCTTTCACAGTTTGACACAATGCAACGACCTCGACCTCGGGACAGAAGAGGTTGAGCTTCCCTTGAAGGGCCTCCAAAACGGGACGTTCATCGTCTAACAAGAGTGCACGCATGGGCGGTTAAGATTTAATTCTAATGTACGGGTTAGCCGTCATTTTCCATAGTCAGAATGAGTGAAACCTGCATTCCATCGGGTGAATGTTCTTCGCCCAGTCTGTTGCAGTGCAACGAGAACTCGCCGCCATACTTTTTAGAGAGTAAGTGTAGGCGTTCTTCAATGATGGCCAAACCGTGACTTTTTGAGGCTTTCTGCGCGGGGTCAAAACCCGAGCCGTTGTCGGTGATGGTGATTTGGACGGATGGGGCTTGAAGTGAGAATTGGACCCTAATACTGCCCTCCTTACCCTCCGCCAACAAAGGCCGAATAGCATGCTGCACTGCATTTTCCACTAACGGCTGAACGAGCATTGGCGGCACGTGGTAATCGTATGGGTCTAAATCATCGTCCACTTCGACGGAAGTTTTGAAAGTGCCGTAACGCAGAATACAGAGGTCGAGGTATTTCTCGATGAGTTCCTTTTCATCCGCTATAACCATGGAGGTACTACGTGAGCTGTCGAGGGTGAGGCGCATCATCTTGGCCAATTTCCCCATGTACTGCACCGCATCCTTGGGTTGATTTTTAAAGATGAAGTTCGAAATGGCGTCCAGGGCGTTGAAGAGGAAATGAGGATTCATCTGCAAGCGCTTGCTCGCTAATTCTGCATCGGCCAATCGCTCCTGAAGTTCGAGTTTTTCTTGAATCTGAATCTTGGCTTTGCGCTGTCTGTACCAAATTCCCGAGGCGATAAGGATGATGGCGATGGACCAGAACAGTGGACGTTTGTACCACCACGCGGAGATGCGGTACTCATAGTGCGCGTTCATGCCTTGCTCAAAATCCAACCTATGGCTGGTTTGAATATCGAGGGTATACTTGCCCGGGGCGGGACGCACGAATAGGACGGGTTCGCCGGGGGTAAAGGTGTTCCAAGGATCGCTATTGATACGGTAGCGCCCGTGAATTGGGGCAGAGGAGGATTTTTTATGCGTCGTGGTGAAGCCTATGGAGGCCGGTTCCACCTCGAGGTCGTCGAAAGAGGGAATGGTAAGGCCATTGGCGGTAAAGCCGATGTGGAGGTGGCGAAGGGAATTGGGCACCCCTTTATTATGAAATTTCCACAAGCCCATAGGTGCTGCTACCCACAAATCATTACCGATCACGGCTATATCGTAGTTTCCAGGTCGAAAAGCGGGCAAGCCACGAGCCATGCCGAGAGTGTATTGTATACCATCTTCATTGAATACATCAATACCGTCGGCATAAGCGCCATAGTACAGCTCATCCGCGGTATCTACGTCGTAGTACGTAGGATGCGACTGACGCTCGGGCATGGGCTCAAAATCGTCCATGGTCCAAGACCCTTCTAGCAGTTTATTTAACGCAATATGACCTAGCGGGGTGCGTGCTTTGGCTCCGTCGAAAGCGAAAATGGGCATGCCTGAACCCACTTTCTTCCATGTGAAATCAACACGATCCCACTGATAATAACCGCCTTCCGCACTCAGCAGCAATCCATAGTCAGTGGGGCCTAGATCAAAGATTAGGCCTTTAAAATTCTGTCGATTGAGCTCATAACCTGTTACATCTAGACTGACCAATTCTGATCCTATTCTCAAAAAATTAAATCGCTCAAAACCCAAAGTCATGCGCCAAATTCCCGAGGCCTTATCACTAATCTGCTTGGCAGCATCACTGTACACTATCCGAACACCGTCGGCCGTGATGATATAGGTGGTGCCATCGTCGTTGGAAACTTCCAAAGGATACGCTTGCAAAGCACCCTTAACCTCTGGTACTAACCCGCTATCACTAACGGAAAAATTAAAAATCGAGCTTCGGTTGAACTTCTTAAAGCGAGCGCTAGGTCGAATGTATCCGTCGAGCAGTTCGTATACGCCTGAGCCCTGGGTTCCCAAATACAATCGGTCACTGTCGTACGCGGCACTAATGACAGGGTCTGCCGGAAAGCCTTGGGCACGGCCGAGATCCTGCGCCTGCAATGCAGGAACAAGAAAAAGCAACAAAATCCTTGGAAACCATTTCATAACACAATGTTAGGGAATCAATTCTTAATTACTTTTGTCCTATGAAAGGAATTACAGCCATTGCCCTCGGGGTATTATTATTTGCTTCGTGTACTACCGACGAACAGCGTTTCAACCGCGAAATCGCTGAAATCGAAGATTATATTGCTACTACAGGATTAGACTTTACCGCAACCGGCACAGGTTTGTATTACCACGTTACAAAGGAGGGCAACCTCAACCGAGTTCCAGATAGCTCTAACGATGTGAGCTTTAAGCACATTGGCTACCTCCTCGACAGTACCATATTTTCTTCGGGCTGGTACGCTTCTGATCACGTAGCCATGCCGTTCTTGGTGCAAGGCTTTCAGCAAGGCCTTCAAGCCTTAGGCGAAGGCGGAGCCGGGGTCATCGTATTTCCGTCGGAACTAGGATATGGGAAAAAAGGTGCAAGCACTGTGCCGAGCTACAGCCCCATCGCGTTCCAGGTAGAACTCGTCAGTTACTACTAGGATAACTTTTAGATTTCCACATTTCTTGGGATTTAGAGGATTAGGGTCCAATTTATTTGGAAACCCCTTCCCATGTCCCTACCTCTTGCGTTGTGGCTGTACCTCGCCCACATCCATCCCTTTGAGCTTCCTCCCTCGAGCCCACAATCGCTGTTCCTAGAAGGCTACGGCTTTGACGGTGCCTTTTCCACACGGGTCGGCTACCGCAATGGCAACATTGGCCTTCAGCTCCGCCACGAACAACTGACCCCCTATTCCTCCACGCAAATCCAAGGGCAATATGGCCTCTGGATCAATGAGAACTGCTGGATACAAGCCCAACTCGCCCCCGCCCGAACGGCCCTAGCTTCCCAAAACTACTGGCACGCGCCGTGGGGCGTGCAAACCCTCTATCGCAGTGACCATATGTGGTTGTACGGGGCGATGGAGCGCGATGAGAATTGGGCCCTGCGCCTTCGCCAAGGCATAGCTTTGGACGAGCATTGGTCCATAAGCGCAGGCTGGGATTGGCAAGAACGCGGCTTGTTAGTCTATTCGGTCCAATTCAATCAACACCCCTGGCACCTGCAATATCTCCAGTCCGGACCACATTGGTCCCTCCACCTCCATCTTCCCTATAAAGAGTTCTACCTCAGCCTAGGCCTTCAAAACCACCACCTTTTCATCCCTCCCCGATGGTACGCCCCGCTGCCCTGATCATCTTCTCGACCCTCTACTTGCCCACCTACGCCCAAACTCAGCAGTGGCACGAAACCCTACGAGATACGCTCACCCTAAACAACTGCCCGCCCACCCTACTCTGGCAGGAGTACGGACTGAGCAAGGCCGCAGTATTTGAGGTCTGTGCCTACCGCGATGCCGTGGGGAAAATCCTCACCTACGACGAGCTGATCCCCATCACCTCCTTAGACAGCACCATGCTCCACACCCTTATCGAGCAACTGCCCCTAGACCGCCCCACCGAACGGCGTGGCGGAACCTCAGTCTCCTGTCGTCTCCGCCCCTCGAGCGCCACGCCCCTCCAAACCACTATCCACCACCTGGGCGGCCAATGGCGTGCCAGCTGGCACCGCGACAAGAGAAGGCAATACAGCGGATTTCTGCAAAGTCGCCAGCGGGTGGGCGCGGTAGAACTGAACGTACTTACGGGCCAATTCTTTCTCAGTGCCGGCCAAGCATTGGTACTGTCCGCGCCCACCTTCGGGGTGCCGCAGAGCCGCGAGTTTTTTGGGAGGGGGTTGCGCGGGACGGCCAGTGCCTATGGCAGTGAGAGGGGTTGGGCGGTGGAGGCGGTGAGCGGCTCGTGGACCGCCGCTTTGGGACGTGGCGAGGACGGCGGTTTGGGACGGGCGCAGTGGGAAAGCGAGAAGGGTTATATGGGGGCGGCTTGGCGCGGGGATGAGGCTAGTGTGTACGGTAAATGGTACGGCGGGAATTGGCGGTATTATGGGGAATGGAGCCGGGAGAAGCAGTGGATTGGGGTGAACGGATGGATGGACGATGTGTTGGTCGAAGGCAATGTGGAGCGCGTGGGAACGCGGTGGGTGCCGAATATGCTGATGAGCGGGCGGCAGGTTTGGGGGGATTGGCAATGGAATTGGCGGGCGGGACAGGTCAGTGCGCGGTGGCAAAAAGGGCGGTGGCAGGTGTTTGTGGCGAAGAAGGAATGGGTGCGAACGGTGGTGAGTTACGAGAACGATGGGTTCAAGGTGCAAGGTTACGGTCACGGAGGTAGCCGAGGGGTGAGCGTTAGAAAGGAGTTGGTGAGGGGCGAACACAAGTGGCAATGGATGTGGGCGGCAGCGGAGGTGCGTCAGGGCCCTATTTGGATGACTATGCCGTATATGCCGGGCAGCATTCCTAGCATGGCGCTATACGATGATTTTTTCGGTGGCGCGGTGTGCTGGCGGTATAAGGGAATGGCGCTGCTGAGCAGCTGGAATGTGGGAGAAGCGCCTGAGGTGGTTGGGTCGCTTCGGTGGGATTTAAGAGCATTGGCCCCAGTGCTGCCAAAAATCCGGATAACTCTTGGCCACTACTTCCGGATCCTCGATGGACAGGGGCATGAGCATGGAAAGTGGGGCGAGTGACATGGCGACGCGGTGGTCTTCGCGGGAAGGTTGCGGGCCCAGGGCCGCGAATGTTTCCGGGTAGGAAGTGCAGGCGAGGCTATGGTCGGTAGCTTGGACGGCGATGCCCAATTCCGCTGCGAGGTCCACCAAGGCTTGCAATCTATCACATTCCTTGTGAGGCAAGGTGGAGAGTCCGAAGATCTCCATGGGCTGGCGCAGGGCAAAGCAAGTGGTGATTAGCGCTTGGGCAAGGTCTGGGCATTGCTCGAGGTTGTAGACGAGTTTGCCGTAGGCCAGCGTACTCTTTTTAGTGAGTTGGAGGCCGCCTGAGGTGAACGTGTGGCCGACGCCGAGCGGTTCAAAGTAGTCGAGGACCTTGCGGTCGCCTTGGAGACTGTGGGGTTGAAGGCCGGGGAAGAAAAGTGAGGCGGAGGTGGATAAGGCGACGGCCTCGCACCAGAAAGCCAGGGCGGACCAGTCGCGTTCGAGCGCAATGGTACGCGGGGTCGTGGCGGTGTAGGGCGCCATTGTCGCACTGTTTCCCTCTAGGGTGATGTCGAAGCCCAATTCCTTCATCATCGCCACGGTCATTTCCACATAACTGCGCGACGGCAAGGATTCCCAGCTCAGTTTTAGGCCATTGGGGAGTGCGGGGCCGATGAGCATGAGGGCAGTGAGGAATTGGGAACTTTTCAGGGTTCCGAGAGCGAGGGAGGAACGGGTGAGTGAGGCCCCGCAAATTCGCAACGGCGGGTGCTGGTCCTTCCCTTCATAGGTAATATCTGCCCCAAGGGCATTGAGGGCGTCGACCAGTTCGGCGATGGGTCGGCTGTTCAGGGCATCGGTGCCGTTGAGGACCTTGAGGGCACCGGGTTGGGTGGCCCAATAGGCCGTCGCGAAGCGCAAGGTGGTGCCGCCGGCGCCAACGTGGAGGTCGCGTTCATCGGAGGATAATGCTTGGGCGAGGAAGCGTGAATCTTCGGCCTTGGGAATGGAAGTTAGGGTGAGGTGCGGGTATAGGGCAGCAAGGATTTGGGCTCGGTTCGCCAAGCTTTTGTTGAGGGGCAAATCCACGGTGCCTTCTAGGATGCCGGAATGCTTGGGGAGATGGAGCAACGCGTCCATTAGAGGGAATTCAGGTGTTGAACGGCAGCGCGGAATTGGTCCCTGGAAATAGGACAATCAAAGGTAGGAGCGCCGATATTTTCCAGCAGCACAAAGCGCACTTGCCCCTCGGCATTTTTCTTATCGGCTTTCATCAGCGTCCACAGGGCATCGAGGGCATTTTCGTCCACCTTGGTCCACGGGTAGCTATGGCCTAAAGCGTTGAGGGCATCCTGTTGTTCGCTCAGGTACAACGCCACATGAAGGCCTTGAATGACCGCTGCACCATGGCTGATGGGGCTGTGTTGGGCACACCAAGATTCCCAGGCATGGCCAAAGGTGTGGCCAAGATTGAGGACCTTGCGCAGGCCGTTCTCTTTAAAATCAGATTGCACGATGGCCAGCTTGGTCTCCACGCTTTGTCTGAGGTGCGCGTCGTTCAGGGTTTGGGGCGTCCATTGTAGTACTTGGGGCCAATTTTGCCCTGAGAACAAACTGTGCTTGATCATCTCGCCGTGCCCGCTGCGCCACTCCTTTTCCGGCAAGGTGCTCAAAAAGGAGGGGTCAATCAAAACGAGCTCGGCATCGGTGAAGGTACCTACTTGGTTTTTAATACCGTCGTGGTTGATTCCCGTCTTCCCTCCCACACTAGCATCGACCATGGCGAGCAGTGAGGTGGGTACGTTGATGAAGGGGATGCCGCGCTTGAAGGTGCTCGCCACAAAACCGCCAAGATCGAGAACGACCCCGCCCCCTACATTGATCATCAGACTATTGCGGTCGGCGCCATATTCTAACAACACGGACCACAGCCCTGCGGCCACTTCTATGGATTTACTTTCCTCGCCAGGTTCGACCTCAAGGATTTCGAAATTGCCGTCGAGATGAGGTAATTGGCCTACAAAACCGGGCAAACAAGCACTGGTATTTGAGTCCACCAACAGGAACGTTTTTGACGGGCGCTGGGCCTTGAGATAGGCATCTAATGCTGCATATCCCGAAGCTGAATAAACCGGTGCTGTTCCTTGTTCTTTCACATACCAAAAGTACGATTTGAAACCTATATTTGGAGTCCAATTCACAGGCAGATGATTGACTTCACCAATACAAAGGTGGCATTCGGTATGAAAACCAATGCAGACTTAAAACAAAGTCGACTTCTTTTCACTTCTCTTAAATCAGCAAGAGTGGTGGGCATGCTGAAGAATATAACCCTCGCCGCCTTAGCGATACGATTACCTATCAAAGGAATTGTTAAGGCGACGGTGTTCCGCCAATTTTGTGGCGGCGAGACCATAGAGGAATGTCAAAGACAGATCGATCGCCTAGCTAAAGGTAAGGTTGGGGCCATCTTAGATTACAGTGTTGAGGGTAAAGCTGAAGAATCAGATTTTGACCGAACAATGCAAACTACTATTGAAACCATGGAGTTTGCGGTAGCCAATGATGATGTCCCTCTCAGTGTTTTCAAACCTACTGGATTAGGAAGCATTGGAATCTATGAAAAAGTAAGTCTAGGTGATCCATTGAATGAAACAGAAAAGGTCGCTTGGGCGCACACGAAGTCTCGTTATTCAAAGATTTTCGCCAAAGCAAACGAACTTGGAGTGCCTGTTATGGTCGATGCAGAAGAAAGTTGGATTCAGCCGGCCGTTGATGAGCTGGTCATCCACTACATGAAAAAATACAATGGCGAACATGCATTGGTCTACAATACTGCACAGCTCTATCGTCATGACCGGCTACAACAGTTGAAAGACGTCCTAGCGTTGGCCCAGAAAGAAGGGTTTATCTACGGGGTAAAGATCGTACGTGGCGCATATATGGAAAAAGAACGTGAACGCGCTGCAAAAAAGGGCTATGAGGATCCTATACAGCCAAACAAAGCAGCTACTGATAGCGATTATAATGCCGCCGTGGATTTGATTTTAAACAATCTGGATCATATGGCCGTGGTGTTCGGAACCCATAATGAGCAAAGCATTCAATTAGCTGCGGAAAAAATGGCTGCGCTGGGTATTCCTCCCAGCGATCCACGGGTGCTTGTCGCGCAACTTTTTGGTATGAGCGATCATATTAGCTTTAACGCAGCAGCCTATGGTATGAATGTGGCCAAATACCTGCCCTTTGGACCGGTTAAAGATGTTCTGCCCTATTTATTCAGACGTGCCGAAGAGAATACATCCGTTGAGGGTCAGACTGGGCGGGAATTATCTCTTATTCAAGAAGAAGTTAAGCGCAGAAAACAAGCTTAATCGGTAATTTGTACGTCTAGTACTCTAACTGTATCCTTACAATTCTGAAGTAGAATCTCATAGGCATGACGTTGATGTTCAAATGCTATTTCATATTCACCACAAGGTTTCTTGCGGGGATCAGTAAAATCTAAGGTTCCATCGACTATTGCCTTGTAGTATAGACTGTCCTTGCTAAGGTCTAAAGCATCATGTACTAATGAGTTACTATCTAGTGTTTTGGTTCGAAATACTTTTTTAACCCGAGCCGAAGGAAAGTATGCGAAGTCAAAATCTCGATCACCCCAAATCATATAATATACAGCTATGCCAAGGCCTACGCCGATGAGGTAGAATAAGAGTCGTCGTAAAAATGCCATGGATATACGCTTTATTTAGGAGGGTATTAGGAATGATATGGGGGCACAAAGATAGAATCTTCCCCTTACAAGGCACCGAACAATAAGCTATCATTTGAGAAGGGGAGATCGAAATGCTCGCCCAAATGTCTTTTAGTGAGCAGCCCCTTGTACATGTACAGTCCCGCTCGAACATTCAAGTCATAGTGTAAACAATCTTCCACACCACCACTATCAGCCACCTGCTGCAACAACGGCCCTACAATATTACTCATGGCAATAGTCGCTGTATGCCCTACCGCACTGGCCATGTTTGGCACCATGTAGTGAATGATTCCAAATTTCTCGAAGGTCGGCGCATCGTGCGTAGTCAACTCAGAGGTCTCAAAACACCCGCCGCTATCAATACTTATATCAATAATCACGCTGTTCGGCTCCATCGCCGCAATCATATCCTCAGTCACTACCATTGGCGTACGACCTTCTACCGGCCTAAGCGCACCAATGACAATATCGGCCTTCATCAATCGCTTCGACACCACCAAATCCTGGATGACCTCCGTCCCTACACTGCTGCCAAACATTTCTTGGGCATCGCGCAACCTGTTGATATTGCTGTCCAT
>CALDGA010000121.1 GCA_937942085.1 uncultured Flavobacteriales bacterium | reverse complement strand
AACTTGTCAAGCGATGGAGTTGGAGCAATGAAAGGCTTCCAAAAGAATGGTGGGGGCAAGGATTCCACTACATTCGCGTCGGAGACATTGACGGTGATGGCAAGGACGAAATCCTTCACGGGTGCATGCTGATTGACGATTATGGTAAGGAAGTCTACACGACCAAATTAGGACATGGTGACCACTTCCATTTAGCGGACATAGACCCTGACCGACCGGGGCTGGAGGTTTTTGCCAGCCATGAAGATTCAAAGACCTATGGGCAGTTCGGTATGGAACTCCATTGCGCTCACAATTGCGCTCGCACTGGCGAAATCTTGTGGGGTCCTCCAGAACCAACCACTGGTGATGTCGGTCGTGCCGTTGCCGCTGACATTGATCCACGCTATCGCGGTTATGAGTGCTGGGCAGCAGGTGGCGGGGCTCGTTGGCTTTTCACCTCAAAAGGTGAAGTCATAATGTCATGGCCAGAACACCAACTGCCTCCCTGCAATCTCGCAATTTGGTGGGATGGAGATCTGCTGAGAGAATTAATGGACATTCACCGCAATAAAGGGACGGCTGTGATTGAAAAGTGGAACTGGGAAGAGAAGCGAACGGAAAATCTTCTCACCGCCCCCGCTCAAGGCGCTTATAACGCCCCTTTGGCGATCGCGGATGTTATCGGAGATTGGCGCGAAGAACTCATCACTTACGCCGACGGTGAAATTCGCATCTACACAACAACGATTCCAACTCGCTACCGTATCCGAACTTTGATGCATGACCCACTTTATCGGCTTGATGTAGCAGCGCAAACAGGCGCTCGCATGAAAGTTCCGCATGTCAGTTTCTATCTTGGCGAAGGGATGGGGTTCCCGACACCAAGACCAAACATTTCCTTCCCGCTCGTTCAAGGGGTGGGCAAAATTAAATAAAGCAGTTGCCCACTTAAAGGAGAGTGAACGGTAAAGTGAAAGCGTCAGAGCGCTCAACCTTTATCCCTACCCTCCCTTGGGTGGATGATGGAGGGAGTTGGGAAAGTATCGCCCAAATCATTGAGCGAAATATACTGCCGAGACTTGACAGCGTTGGGATGGCTCTTTTCTTACCCTCACCCCAACCTATACCTCCGAGAGCGACTATCCCTTCCATTGAAGGAATGCTTTCAAAACCTTGGCGAAATCCTTACCCGTTGTTTGCGTATGTTGTATCAGGCAACAGCCAAATGCTTATCAATGGACAATGGTTGAGTTTACCTGCAAATTCAGGCGTTTTCATACCAGCAAACACGCCTTATGTCGCTCACGCTTCTGTCAATGATCAAATATCCCCTTGCAGTGTTTTGTCCATCAGCGTTTTTACCTTCGGGGCGTTAATTCATCGTTGCCGTTTGACACTGACTGCCCACTACAAAAGCAATCACTACGCAGTTATCAACCCAAGCCTTTGGGATTTATGCTGTATGTGGATGGAACTTCTTTTAAAACCATCTGCCCACCGCTTGGCAGGCAAAGGGTTGCTTCTTGCCTTCTTTAGCCTACTGCTCCAAGCAAACGCTCTTCCCTTCCAAGCCCAAATTGACAGTTTGTTCCCTTCACAATGGCAAAGTTTCCCCCTACCTTTGCAGAGAGCCCTCAAGTGGCTGCACCATGCTTTCGAACGCCCCTTCCACCTTGCCCGCTTAGCCCGTTATTGTGGTGTGAGTTCGGCTTACCTATGCAGGCTATTCCGTCAGCACTTGGACACAACTCCAGTGGGTTACTTGACACAATTGAGGTTGGCTTTGGCAAAACGGCTTCTTGAAACCACCGATTTAAGTCTCGCTGATATTGCCTTCCTTGTCGGCTACCGCCACATTTCTTACTTCATCCGACAGTTCAAACGAAAGTATGGACAGCCACCCTCTCAGGTCAGAACACGGGTCAGGGAACGAAAACGACCACGCCGCAGTATCCCCATCGCCTTGCATCCGATATCCTGAGGTCAAAATTGTTCAACTTTTGTTACGATTGTGTCTTGCACTAAGGCGTAAAAATGCGGCAGGAATTGGGGTGAAACAACAAAAAACCCTTCGGGGGAGGGATGAAAAATGAAGGTCCGACATCAAATGCAAATTCGTGGCGGCTTTACACTTATTGAGTTGCTCGTGGTGATCGCTATAATTGCCATTCTGGCGGCCATTCTGTTCCCCGTGTTCAGCCACGCCCGCGAGAAAGCCCGACAAACAAATTGCATGTCTAACCAAAAGCAAATCGGTTTAGGTTACCAGCAGTATGTTCAAGACTACGATGAAATTTTTCCTCCCGCCGACTATAACACCCCCACTCCTTCAGGAATTGTGCGAATCAACTGGCAGAATCTCGTTGAACCTTATATCCGCACAGGTGCCACTGCAGTAAACTTGCAGAATTTGAAGAGTGACCCTCGTTCTGTTTTCGTTTGCCCCAGTCATGCCAAACCCGCAGAAGACCCCGAATTTGAGGCAGCGCGAGGACCTGCTGGTTCACGACCTTTGTTCAGTTACGGACCTAACGGTTACATTTGCCCGCGAGGTCGTGCAACCAGCCCAACAGATCCGAGCACTATGGTCTTCTACTCTCTCGCTCGCATTGGCTCACCTGCAAGTGCAGTTTTGCTCGCACCTCAATATGGTCTCCTTGCGGAAGTTTTCGGTCGGGATGACCGCTATCACCCGACCAACTATACCTCTGAACCTAACTATATGCACGGTCGCCGTCGCCACTTCGTTGGTGAAAACCACACCCATGTTGACGGACATGTGAAATGGTATAAAGCACCCCCTGAATACTGGCAGCAGAGCCTCATGGGTGTTTGTTGGCAATCACCGCGACGAGGCGCACAATACGCCAACTGCAGTGGCTGGTTCTACGCACCTGAGGATTGAAAACCTGTTGACGACTTAAGAGCCTTTCGGCAAAATTGGAGCGGCGGAGCAGATTGATTGTCTGTTCGCATAGGGGGGCATTTGGTGCTAATGAGTGCTCAAAGTCCTGTAACGGTTTCACCGTTAAGAGTTGCTGCCCCGCCCACCTTACGAGTTCGTTGGTCTGCCATCGCCTTGACATTTCTCTTAATCGCTGCCTTCACCGCCGCTAGCAGTTGGGCTGCATTGACAAGGCACGAGATCATGGGAACTGGTTATTTGCCCCGAAGTGTTGTTCCCCTCTTCCTGCT
>CALDGA010000120.1 GCA_937942085.1 uncultured Flavobacteriales bacterium | reverse complement strand
GCCTAGTGAAACGGACGTTTAATACGCCACCACAGTCTTTTGTACCACGGTGCTTTGATAATCACTACATCACCCAAAAGCATCACCTGTTCTTCATCCATGGCAATGGCCAAATCGTCTGTCAATTTTTCAAATGTTTGTGGCGTTAATGGGGGGTCAAAAGATTTTCGAATGTCTCTATATCCGATGTAGCTCACCACAATAGCGTCCACAGGATGCTCGGCTACGATGCTTTCTCGAACCCCAAAATAGCCGTCAAAATCCGTTGCGCCACCGTAGACCATTTCTCCTTTGGACCATAACTGCACATTGGCAAAGGGGATAGGTTCTCCTGCTTCATTTTCGTATACCCTGCCTTTAAGTATGACCTCTTGAGGGTAGGCGTTGACTTGCTCCTGGTAAGTTGATGGGATTTCGATCGTGGCCGGCGCTGAGTTTTGTGCCATGGCCGGGGTGCTCATTGAAAGGGCTGCTGCTGCGGCTATAACCATGGGTACCCGTTTTTCTTTTGGCGTTGAGATGAGTCGATTGAGTTGGTCAGCACGAAATTGGCCACAGATTTTCCCCTCTTCCTGATACGCCTTCCATATTTCTTTATCCGAGGACTGCGTGAAGTCTACAATGCATTTTTCACATACATCGCAATGACGACCGCCGGGAACTGGGGTCATCCTATGCCAGCTTTCGCCGCATGGCTCTGGGATGGAAATGTTGATGGGGCTTCGCATACCTAAAAGGTAGCGAAAATTGTGCCTTATTTAGTGTACTTGGCCTTAACCTCTTCAGCACCTTTTAAGACCTTGGCTTTTAAGCCTTCCTTGTACGCAATGACGCGGTCCAAAACCGCTACATCTGAGGAGCCTACAATCTGTGCGGCAAGGATACCTGCGTTCTTTGCACCGTCTAGTGCTACAGTAGCCACAGGAACGCCGCCCGGCATTTGAAGAATAGAAAGTATGCTGTCCCAGCCGTCAATAGAATTTGAACTGTGTACGGGAACACCTATAACCGGAAGTGGGCTTACTGAAGCCACCATACCCGGAAGGTGTGCCGCACCGCCGGCGCCGGCAATGATAGCTTTAATGCCTCTTTTGTGTGCGTTTTGACCGTAATCCATAAGCTTCTCTGGCGTGCGGTGGGCACTAACAATATCAACTTCATAGGCTAGGCCCAGTTCGTCCAATACATCGATAGCTTGTTGCATAACTGGCAGGTCTGACGTGCTGCCCATAATGATTCCGATCATGACTATTTGCTTTTGACCAATATACTATTCTTTGCCCACTCGGCGCGCTTGCGGGCTTCATCTCTATCTTTTGCCACTACCGTGACGTGTCCCATTTTACGGAAAGGACGTGTTTGCGCCTTGCCGTAAATGTGGATGTTTACCCCTGGTTCTCCGAGCAACTCGTCGTACCCTTGATACACTACATCACCGCTATATCCTTCTGCACCTACTAGGTTTGCCATCACGCCCGCTGCTTTCAGCTCGGTAGAACCTAAGGGTAGGTCAAGGACGGCGCGAACGTGCTGTTCGAATTGGCTCGTGTAACAAGCTTCAATGGTGTGGTGCCCGCTGTTGTGCGGACGCGGGGCTACTTCGTTGACAAAAATCTCTCCGTCGGCAGTGACAAACAACTCGACTGCGAGTAGGCCGCAGATATCGTAGGCTTCCGCTGTGCGAATGGCAATATCGTTGGCTTTTTGCTGCATAGTTTCGTCCAAAACGGTAGGGCAGAGTACATATTCTACTTGGTTCGCTGTAGGGTGGAATTCTTGATCAGCTACAGGGAAGGTCTTCACCTCGCCACTTTCGTTGCGGGCGACAATCACACTTACTTCTAGTTCAAAGTCCACAAATGCTTCGAGCATGCCTGGGGCATCTGGGATATGTTGTACATCTTCTTCGCTACGGCAAACTACCACGCCAAAACCATCATAGCCACCGGTAGCAGCCTTCCAAACAAATGGGATGGGCCAGCGGTCGCGAGCAGCTTCAAATTCGGCCTTGCCTGAGACCATCTCAAAACGTGAGGTGGGGATGTTGTGGTCGGCGTAGAATTGTTTTTGCTTGGTCTTGTCCTGGATGAGCTCGAGGCTATCCGGGTTCGGATGCACCTTCTTACCTTGGGCGCGAAGGTCTCTCAACGCTTGTACGTTGACGGCTTCAATTTCAATACATACGGTATCACAATCGGCGGCAAATGCCATGACGGTATCGTAATCTTGAAGGGAGCCTACTTGAAATTCGTTGGCTCCAAACTGTGCTGGGGCGTCGGGAGAGGGATCGAGCACTTTCGTGCGGATGTCAAATTTGCGGGTGGTGTAGAGCATCATTTTGCCCAATTGGCCCCCGCCTAAAATTCCCAATTTATAATCTGTCGAGAAGATATTCTTTGCCATGCGTGCCCCATTGTTTGTGGCAAAGGTAATTAATCTGCAGGGTCTATGCGGGCGACTAAGGGGATGGTATACAATCTTTTATTCCCAAGATCCATGACGAGTGCTCTAGTTCGGCGACGTTCTTGGTAGCGGAAGCGGCGCGTTTTGAAGTGAAATTCATCGCCAGGCGCCAAATCTTGTAATAGTATCTGGTCGTCCTCGCCATCGAGCTGCAACAAGATGCTCTGTAGACTTGGATCACCACCCACAGCGCTTTTCGGGTGCGCCGCATGGTGCAGAATTGCCTTTTTATATATCTCGGGCCAAGGATGTGCCTCGGCTAGCGAAATCAACAGTGCTCCGAAGCATTGTTTCCATTCTTTGCCGTGTGGAGCGGCCCTGCGACCGTACTTTTCCCAAGTAATGAGATGGGCTAGTTCGTGAACGAAGGTGGTGAGGAATTGGTAAGGGCCTAGATTCCCGTTCATGGTGATGCTCGAGCGCTTTCCAGGTTTCGGCGGTCTGAAATCACCGAGCTTGCTCTTGCGGGGCCGCGTTATTTTGAGATCAAAATCATAGGGCGCCGTCCAGTCTTCCATCAAAGGCAGCACATCACCCGTAGGCAGTAGGGGTTGGATGATGCTGAGGTCCATTTATGCCTTAGTAGGTTGTTCTACAGCTAGTTCAGTGTGTGATTGGCAATTGCAGTCTCTAGATGTACCGCAGCTGCTCAATAGAAGACCAAACAGGACAATAGAAATAATGATAATTCTATTCATTAGTTAGGAGTTGGTACTTCAAAGAAACTGTAAATTAGCCATATGATCACTAATTTTTTTGAAGGAATGGGTGCTTATGTCTTGCTGATGACAAAAGTCTTCCGCAGACCTGATCGTTGGCGACTGTTCATTCGTTCTTTGGTCCAAGAGATTCGTTTATTAGGACTAGATTCTATTAGTATTGTGGTCATTCTAAGTGTCTTCATGGGTGCGGTCGTGACCATACAAACAGCCTTCCAGCTCAGCGATGATCCACTGATTCCTACCTATTACATTGCCATGGCGACCAGAGAGAGTATTACTCTTGAGTTTAGTCCGACGGTGGTAAGCTTGATTTTAGCCGGTAAAGTAGGATCTAATATTGCCTCAAGTTTAGGGACCATGAGAGTTTCAGAGCAGATAGATGCTTTGGAGATTATGGGGGTGAACAGCGCAAGCTTTCTGATTTTACCGAAAGTGGCTGCCCTCGTATTGTTCAATCCTGTACTGATCATTCTATCTCTTTTTCTAGGTCTATGGGGGGGAGCGATGGCAGGCGATTTGCTGGGATTGGTTCCTTTTCAAGAGAGTATCATGGGCTACAGGCTGGAATATATCGTCTTCGAAAATGCCATTTATGGATTGATCAAAGCAACAGCCTTTGCCTTTATTATCGGTAGCGTAAGTGCATATTCGGGATATTCAGTTAAAGGCGGTGCCGTTGAAGTAGGAATAGCTAGTACCAACGCTGTGGTTCGTTCGTGTTTGGCAATCATTTTGGCGAACTATCTATTGACAGATTTAATCCTTACCTCATGATTCAGGCCAAAGGCATCGTAAAGAGTTTTGGTGAGAACCACGTACTCAAGGGTATTGATGTTGATTTCATTCAAGGTCAAACAAACTTGATTATAGGTCGTTCAGGATCGGGTAAAACGGTGTTTCTAAAGACCATTCTTGGACTCTTTGAACCGGATCAGGGCACCATCCATTATGGAGATGAGGTGCTGGGAGAAATGACCAAAGCACGTCGCAAAACCTTACGTCAAGAGATTGGAATGGTATTCCAAGGCGGTGCCTTGTTCGACAGCATGACTGTGGCGGAAAACATTCGCTTTCCGCTCGAAATGTTTGCGGCAATGACCGAGCAGGAGAAGGACGAACGTGTGAAGTTCGTGATGGACCGCGTACGATTAGAGGGTGCAGCGGATAAGTTCCCCAGCGAGATTTCTGGGGGGATGCAAAAGCGTGTTGCCATTGGCCGCGCCATCTCTATGAATCCGAAGTACCTCTTCTGTGATGAGCCAAATTCAGGTTTGGATCCAGAGACCGCTATTGTTATTGACCAATTAATTCAAGAACTCACCCACGAGTTCAATATGACCACCATCGTCAATACCCACGACATGAACTCCGTGTTGGAAATAGGGGATCACGTGATCTTTATGAAGGAAGGTCATAAGGTTTGGGAAGGAACAAATTCAGAAGTGCTGGGCAGTACCAACGCAGATGTTGAAGAATACGTCTTCAAGAGCAAGCTATTCAAGCAGGTACGCCAAGCATTCCGCAAGTAAAAATTGGGCACAAAAAAACCGGGCTCCGAAGAGCCCGGCTTGGGTATTTGTGTTAAGCGAGTGAGGCTTATTTGATTGAAATGCGCTCAACAACGTTGATGCCTTCACCTTCTACAGAAAGCAAGTACATTCCTTTTGCTTGAGTGCTTAGATCAATAGTCTTACGGTTACCAGCTACGAAGTTTTCGTTCGAGCGGTATACCACTTGACCTAGGATATCTACAACCGTTACAGTTGCGTTAGCATTAGCGTTCAATTCTACGTTTACCACACCGTTAGATGGGTTAGGGTAGATAGAAGCTTCTGTTAGAGCCACCTCTTCTGAACCTACAGTTGAAGTACCAGAGGCACGCAACCAGATCAAGTGAGAGTAGTTCATGTTGATGCTAGTTTGGTCGTTTCTCCAAGAAGAGGTACCTGACCAGTTACCGTAACGAGTATCCGTGAACAAGAAGTTAGAACAGTTCGTAGACGTGCTGTCGAAATCTTGGATGAAGTACCCCTGTGGCGCAGAAGTGTTTCCTTCACGGTAGTAGTAGAAGTAGAATGGGTTGATATCACCAGAAGTGGTTTGGTAGTTGATGGTATCGTTACCGCTCAAGCTATCTGGGATGTATTGAACAAAGATGCCCAACAATTCATCACCGCTCATAGTGAAGCCGCCGTTTGGTACCTCAACACCTACTACAGCAACTGAAGTATCGCCTTCGTCCAACGTGTACTCTACTTGAACAGTAGATGTAGAGGTAGGACCACCTGCTAGACCGTGTGATGTGCTACCTGCGTAGTCCATAGTCTTAGCTGTTGGCTGAACAGTTGAAGGAAGTGCCGCAAAGTAAGCCGCTGGGTACTGAACACCAGAGAATGGCGCTGAGAAACCATCTGCACCTTTGAAAATGGTGAAGCGGATTTTATCGTCGCGGTTGCCTTGGTAGATTTCATAACCACCTACTACGAAAAGTGAATCAATAGTCACTTGATCGCCTTCGTCAAATTCACCGTCGCCCCAACCGTAGTAGTTGAAATCATACAAAGCACCCACTGCGTGGTTGTATGAATTGCTAGCACTACCATCACCGTATACGATTACCGTAGTGGAATCAGGAGTCGTTGTAATTGCACCCAATACCATGTCTGAGCTGTAGTACTGGTACAAGAAATCAGTGTAGTCGTACAATTCGTCTACAGCACCACCTCTTTTCAAGATGATGTCTTCGATTTTTTCGCGAGCAGCTGAGGATACAGGAAGTTCTGCTTGCATCAAGCGTGCATTAACTGCATCTTGAGCGACAGCGCTGAATCCTAGTGCCACTGCAGCAAGGAGTAGAACTTTTTTCATAAATCTTATTTAGTAGAATTAAAGTGCCAACAAGATAAGTAAAGGAATCGAAATAATTATAGTTTCCTTACCATCATAATTCCATCGCGAACGCTAAGAATTACTTGCTCTACGCGATTGTCTTGGGCCACGTGATCATTGAGTGCTTGGATTGCCTTGGTGTCCTTGTCGCCAGAATGAGGGCCGCCAACGACCTTGCCAGACCATAAAATATTGTCAATGAGCATGATGCCTCCTGTCCGTAGCTGCGGGAGCAGCTGCTCGTAATACTGAATGAGATTGATTTTATCGGCGTCTAAGAAAATCAAATCCCAGGGTCGATGAAGCGATTCCAATACCTCTGCAGCAGGTCCGATGTGAAGGTGCATTTGATTCGCCTTCTCGTGTTTGGCCCAATATTTTTTAATGATGGTTTCCAATTCTTCATTGATCTCCACCGCATGGAACTCTCCACCTGGCTGAAGCCCTTCGACTAGGAAATGTGAAGCATATCCAGTGTAGGTGCCCACTTCTAAGATGTAGGTTGGCTGCATCATGCTAGAGAACATCTTCAATATCTGTCCTTGCACGTGACCGCTCAACATTCGCGGCATCAATACCTTGAGCCAAGTTTCACGCTCGAGTTCATCTAGATACGCGGGAGCTTCGGTAGTCCGTCCTGCGATATAGTTATGAAGATCGTCGCTGAGAAACTCCATTACTCTGCTTTTTTATAGATCAGTTCATAGCCTTGGTGTGGCGATAAGAATGCCTGTGCAGCCTCCATCAAGTCCATGGCGCTAATGCTGCGCATTTGCTGTGCAACATAATCAAAGTTGTTGATTTTGCCGAAATACAACAACGCCCGCCCAGCCCCGATACACGAATTAAGGCCATTCTCCTCCGCCAAAGCCATCTGCCCGATGAACTGATTTTTAGCCTTACTCAGCTGCAGGGTCCCTAATTGCTGTTCTTGAAGTTTTTTGACTTCTTTGGCCGCAAGGGTGGCTGCTTTCTCGGTTTGCGAGGGGTCGCACCCGAGATAAATGCCCAACAACCCCACATCGCTGTAGAGATTCAGGAAGCTTTCGATGTTGTAGGCAATGCCATGCTTTTCGCGGATGTTGAGGCCTAATCTATTGTTCATGGCAGGACCGCCGAGAATATTGTTGAGCAATAGTAAGGCACGACGCTGCGGGTGGTGAATACCCGGCGTGCGCCACCCGACGATATAATGATCTTGAAACTGTGCCACCTCTTCGACTCGCCGTTGCGGGCGATCGTGCGCATCAAAATGCGATTCCCAAGTAGTGCTGTTGAGTTGGTGTTCGGCGAAGAATTCTTCGGCCATTTGCTCCACGCGTTGAAGGCTAAAGGGCCCTACGAATGATAGGGTGGTTCGATCAGCAGTATAGGTACGCCCTTGGAACTCGAAGATATCTTCACGGGTGAGGCCGTCGACGCTCTTAGGAGTGCCTAGGATATTACGCCCGAGGGCATTTCCATGGAAAATGAAATCTTCAAAATCGTCGAAAATGCAATCAGCGGGGCTGTCGAGGTAACTATGGATTTCGTCCTTAATGACTTCCTTTTCTTTGTCCAATTCCTTTTGAGGAAAAGTGCTTTTGAAGACCACATCAGCAACCAATTCCGCCGCACGTCGAAAATCAGTCTTGAGAAAGCTGGCATGGATGATGGTTTCCTCTTTAGTGGTGTAGGCATTGAGCTCGCCACCCACATCATCCAATCGCGACAATACGTGGTATGCCTTGCGTTTTTCAGTGCCTTTGAAGAGGTTGTGTTCGATAAAATGTGCCAATCCCTGCTGATGTTCAAGCTCGTCTCTAGAGCCTGCTTTGATGGCCACAGCCATGTGTGCGACGGTACTTTTCTTGTACTGAAAAGCACAACGCAGGCCGTTCGGCAAGGTGAAACAATGGGTGTGTGGCATTATTTTTCGTCGATGACTTCGAGCAAGGTTCGGAACGCGAGTGCGTGATTCCCCCAAGCTTTTAATGATTTATCTCTGAGCTCAGGCGCATACATCTGCATGTATAGCTTAATGCTTTCCAAATCGCTGGCGCGGTATTGAATGCTGTAGCTTGGGTGTTCTTGCTCCTGCTCCGGAAAAACCTCCGTGAACAAGTAGCTTTTAAACATACCCGTTTCCATCACCTCTGGGATGTGGGTCTTTAGCATCCATTCCTTCCACTGTGCTTCAACGGTAGAATCTACGGCTACGGTAACATTATAGATGTGTTCGCTCATGGCGTAAAGGTACGGTAGAACTGTCTTGCTTCTTCAGTGTAAAGGCCATTGGGATATTCGACGAGATAGTCCTCCAGCTCCAAGGCAGCAGATTCGGATTTCAGCAGTGCGGACATTTTTGCGGCGAAGTAAATACCCTCTTCCAACCACATGCCGCCTTTGGATACCGCTTCGAGTTGGATGAAGTATTCTCTAGCCTGTGCATATTGGCCCAACTGTGCATGCAGCCTACCCAATTTGAGCAAGATGTCGTCATAGAGCTCATGAGCAATGAGGATGTTTAAGAGACTTTCGTACTGTTCAAGGGCTTGGCTGTACTCCCACTGCGCCTCGAGCAGGAGGGCCTCTTTCATGAGTTGAAGCCCTTCCATAAGCGTATCCTCCACAGTGTTGGCGCTGATCAATAGCGCATATTCCATGGCATCATTGGCGATGGTTTTACTGGTGCTTTTCAAGAGGACTTCGAGTTGTGTTTTGGCCCAAGTGATGTCTCCACGGTACAACGCACACAGGGCCTTTTCCAATCGAGCTTGGTCGCCTTCCTCAGAATCTCCCAAAAGCTGCTCTGCTCGTGCATAATCCATGAGTGCCTCGTCAAACTGGCCATAGCTGCGTTTTGCATCGGCTTCGGCGAGGTAGACCAATCCGCGTTGTTTGCCGGCTGGGTACATATCTCTCAGCAGTGCTAGGTTTTCACTATAGGCACTGAGGGCCTCCGGAGATTTTGGCAAGCCTTTGAACTTCTGCGATTCCCGGTAGAGCTCCCACTGAAAAACCCCGCGTTGGCTGCCCATAGGGTATTGGCTGCTCAATTGTTGAAACTCATCGTTGAGGTTGCTGGCCACATAGCTTTGAGCGAGTTGGACGAGTACATATTCTAGCCTTCCCACATACCGAAGCTCTTGGGCATTGGAAAGCAAGAATTCTAGCGCATCCTGGGCCAATGGGTGCTCACCAAGTTCCACACATTCCTGCGCGATCTCAATCAAAGGCTCCACGGCCAGCGGTCCCTGCTTGGAGGACGCTTTTAGATAGGTAATGGCCTGAGCAAAGTTTCCTTCTTGCCGTAGGACGAAGAGGTAGAGCTGCTCAAATAGGGGATTGGCCCCACGCTTCAAGGCATCGAGCAGGACCTTTTTAACCGTCCGGCTATGGATTCCACTCTCGTCGAAGCTGAGGTTCTGTGCAATCTTGGCTTCAATGGTAGCGAGGTACCCGCGATTTTGTTGCAAGGCTTGCAGGTAGGCTAGGTATTGCAATTCATATTGGCTCAATTGTGCATGCAGCAACGCCCGCTCGTAGGCCACATTAATTTGTGGTTTCTCCGCTTCGGCAAGTAGGTACAAATCAATGCCTTCCTGCACGTAGCCATAGCGCTCCAATTGCTGTACGGTGGCACGCACGGAAAAAGGATTGCTGCGCGTTAAGTTTTCGATGACCAAATAATCTGGACCGCGTCGGTCCAAACTTTTCGACAGGTGCCAATAATCGACATAATATTGCGGACGCATTTGCCCATGCGCTTTTGCTTGACGTTTGGCCAATTTCGTTGCGGACACTGAATCTTCATTCAACAAATAGGCTTGAAGCAACTTCTCATAGGCCGGACCCGTGGGGTTTTCCTCATGCCTATCCTCCAAGCACTCAATGGCTTCTGCTAGGGCAGAAACAGCCAACAACGAATCACAGGGCACGCCCTTAGTCTGGGCGAAGGCCACAGTAGAGAATAAAAGGAAGAGTAGGGTCTTATTGCTGCGCATGTGGCGCCAAGATAAAACCTTTTAGAGAGTCTAATTGGGCAACCAATGATTCATAGTTACGAAGGCATGAAAAACAGCCGCCGTAACTCTTGGCGATGACCTTATCCGCGGAATGTAAGGCTGTGGCTTCTTGAATAAAATAGGGTGCGGCCTCTGTGCTATCTAGGGTGCCTGCAGCAACATCAAAGCTCAAATGTCTGAGTTGCATGGTCGTGAATTCAGGATCCAAACCGTCGCTGTACGACCCGTTGACTCGGCCGAGGTATTTCACGCAATTGGCCATATCATATAACGGGCCTGTGTACATGCTTCTATCCACTTGCAGCACTTCCATGTCGTTCAAATGTTCGGTGAAGAACACCTCAAAGGCGCCGAGGGTTTCAAAGGCCTCTTGCACTAGGTCCATATCGGTCGAGGCGATCACCTGCTCATGACTTTCACTGAGGGTAATCATAGAATCCAGCTTTTGTCCCATCTCGATCTGCCAAGCTTGCTTTTGGCAGCTGCTCATAGATAGTGCGATTAGGGCAATGCCGAAAACCTTGTTCATGCCTTAAGAAATCTTATTGAATCCAGTGTAAGAAACCAATGCTTCTGGGATGCGGATGCCGTCGGCTTGTTGGTGATTTTCCAACAAGGCGGCCAATACGCGCGGCAAGGCCATCGCAGATCCATTCAAGGTGTGGCACAATTGTGATTTGCCCTCTTCGTCCTTGAAACGCAGCTTCAAGCGGTTGGCTTGGAAGGTTTCGAAGTTTGAGACGGAGCTCACCTCCAACCAGCGTTCTTGTGCAGCGCTGTACACCTCGAAATCATAGGTCAAGGCTGAGGTGAAACCGGCATCGCCGCCACATAGGCGCAATACGCGGAACGGCAGTTCTAGTTTGCGCAACAAACCGGCGACATGTGCGACCATCTCGTCCAAGCGGTCGTAGCTGTTGTTCGGGTGATCGATGGTGACGATCTCTACTTTGTCGAACTGGTGCAATCTGTTCAACCCACGCACATCCTTACCGTAAGAGCCGGCTTCTCGTCTAAAACAAGGCGTATAGGCCGTGCTCTTGATAGGGAAATCATTGGCATTGACGATCTCATCGCGGAATATATTGGTGATGGGCACCTCTGCGGTTGGAATGGCGTACAAACCGTCCACCGGCATTTCGTACATCTGGCCTTCTTTATCCGGCAGCTGTCCCGTTCCATAACCTGAAGCGGCATTCACAAAATGTGGCGGTTGGTATTCTGTATATCCTGCTGCGCGGTTCTCGTCTAGGAAGAAATTGATCATGGCGCGTTGCAAGCGAGCACCTTGGTTCACGTATACGGGGAATCCTGCCCCGGTAATTTTCACCCCCAACTCAAAGTTGATGAGGTTATACTTTTCGGCCAATTCCCAGTGCGGCTGCGCATGCTCATCCAACGATGGAATTTCGCCCTCACGGCTCACTTCTTCGTTGTCTTTTTCATCCTTACCGGCTTTCACGCTTTCGTGTGGAACGTTTGGCAAGGTCAACAGCAGTTCGTGCTCGCTATCTGCGACCGCCTGAACTTGCTCGTTCAGTTCCTTAATGGCTTCTTTCAATCCAGCAGTCTGGGCCTTCAATGCATTGGCCTCGTCGCCGCGTCCACTTTTGTAGAGAATGCCTATTTCCTTCGCTAATTCATTGCTCTGGTGTTGCTTTTCCTCTAAATCGTGACGGATAGAACGACGTTTTGCGTCCAATTCTATGAGCGTATTCACGGTTTCTGTGGCATCAATACCGCGCTTTTTCAAGCCTTCAATGATGGCTTCTGGCGCCTTTCTGATTCGCTGAATTTCCAGCATGCTGTTTAGATTTATTCGTTGATTGAGACGACGTTCTCAATTTCCGGTACGTACTTTTTGATGGTGGTTTCTATACCGCCTTTCAAGGTAAAATCGCTAACCTTACAACCGACGCAAGCCCCATGAAACTGGACCTTAACGGTAGTTCCCTCAACGGCAACGACGCTCACATCTCCGCCATCATTGGCGAGGAAGGGACGAACTTCGTCAAGGGCTTTTTCTATGCGTGGAATTAGATCGCTCATAACCTATTTTGTTGAGCATCCTGCCATGGTCGTAATCCTCACAATCTCAGTAGGAGGAAGATTCTCATTGCGCTTTGCTACTTCTGCTACAATATTACGAGTGATTTCTTCAAAAGCCAACGGGGTCGCTGTTCCTTCTTGCAACGCGGCAGGACGGCCCACATCACCCGCTTCGCGGATGCTTTGTACCAACGGCAGCTCTCCTAAGAATGGAATGTCTAATTGCTTCGCCAAATTCTGTGCACCTTCTTTTCCAAAGAGGTAGTATTTGTTCTCCGGCAGCTCCGGTGGCGAGAAATAACTCATGTTTTCAATAAGCCCGAGCACCGGCACGCTGATTTGGTCCATCTTGAACATGGCCACTCCCTTGCGCGCATCTGCCAGGGCTACTTTTTGTGGGGTGCTCACGATGACCGCTCCTGTCACCGGCACATTCTGCACCATGCTCAGGTGAATATCTCCCGTGCCTGGAGGCAGGTCAATGAGGAGGAAGTCCAATTCTCCCCAGTGGGCATCATGAATTAATTGGGTCAAGGCCTTAGTCGCCATGGCTCCGCGCCATACCACGGCCTGGTCCATTTGTGCAAAGAAACCGATGGACATAATCTTAATGCCATAGGCCTCTACAGGCCCCATCTTATTCTTACCGTCCACGTGAACGCTCATCGGCTTAGCGTGCTGCACATCAAACATCAAAGGCGCTGAAGGCCCATAGATATCGGCATCAATAAGCCCCACTTTGAAGCCCATTTTATGCAAGGTGATGGCCAAGTTTGCCGTCACGGTGCTCTTACCCACACCGCCCTTGCCCGAGGCTACGGCAATAATATTCTTCACCCCTGGTATTGGCGCGCCCTTGATGGGATTTGCCGGGGTGTCTTTGGCACGCTCGCTGACGCTCACATTCACCACCACTTTGGCTTTCTCATTCACTCGGTCGTGAATGGCCTTCATGATATCAACCTCTAATTTCTTTTTGCTCTGTAGGGTCGGGCTGATGCTTTCCACATCGACGATCACCTCGTCCCCGAAAATCTGAATGTTGCGCACTAGATCAGCCGCTACAATATTGGCTTCCGTGCTGTTGCCTACATGGCTCAATGCTTCTTGAATATCAGCTTTTTTCATAGGGAAAGAAATAGGGTTACAAAAGTAATAACCACTACCTTCACATTAGGTTTTAATCGATGGAAAGTACGGCAGCAATATTCATGACAGGGGCAACGGGCCAATTAGGTTCGTTCATCCTCGCCGATCTTTTAGGATTTACCGGCCGTCCGGCACACCCAGGTCCCATTTATTGTGCTTCCCGTGCCTCGAGTAGTTTCGAGCAACTGGAGATGACCGCCACCTTCCTCGGACTCGAATCCCACACCCTCCATAAGCACCCACAGGTACATTGGATTCCCCTTGATTTACTCAATAACCACGAGGCCATCACTGCCTTGCCGGCTCAAGATCACCAGTGGGAGGTCATCCACGCCGCAGCGGTCATTGATGTAAACAAAGGCGCCTCTGGTGCCAACCCCAACGTTCGTTTGACACAGGAGGTGTTGTTGCTCGCCGAAGCGTTGAACGCCCAACATTTTACCCACATCTCGAGCATCGCAGTCATGGGAAATGCTGCGACACTCGACGAGGAAACGGTCCTGGAAGTCGCCGACTTCCAACCTAATAAGAGCAAAGACTCCTTAGGTACGTATGCCAAGAGCAAGATTTTAAGTGAACTTGAGGTGTGGCGTGCCCATCAAGAAGGTATGAGCATCAGCATCATTCGCCCAGGAGTCATTGTCGGTATGGGGCCAATTTCCGCCTCGCCGCAGGAATTATGGTGGCGCTTGTGGCACAAGAAACTACCCATCAGCACAGACGGCCGCACCGGAATAGTCGATGTTAGAGACGTAGCTGAAATTGTAGGCCGAGCGCATCGCGAGCGCTTGCAAGGCCCCTTCGTGGCAGTGGGCTCCAACCCAGAATTCCACGACTTCCTATCTGGTTTCCGCGATGCGCTCGGCCGTGATCAAAAATTGCGACCACTGAACCGCGACCCTTGGCTTCGTCGCATGCGGGCGCTGGATTCATTGAAGCATTTGCCTGTTGTAGGAAGGTTCTTTGGCGCTTCTATGCGCATCATGCTCTTTAGCCGCAATACCTACAACGGTCATAGCGGTGCAACCTTGCTGGAGAAGGGGTATCGTAAGGCGGATCAAACCTTCCAAGAGATGGGGGCCGCCATGCGCGAGGCCTTCGTAAGGGCATAAAAAAACCCGATTCTTTCGAACCGGGTTCCTTCGTCTAAAACAAAATTCTCGTTATGCGTTAGGTACAACGCTAACGTAAGACTTGTTGTCTTTTTTCTTGCGGAACTCAACTTTACCGTCAACTAGTGCGAACAATGTGTGGTCTTTACCTACACCTACGTTCTCACCTGCTGCGTGCTTAGTGCCACGCTGACGTACGATGATGTTACCTGCAATTACATCTTGGCCACCAAAAATCTTGATACCCAATCGTTTACTTGCTGATTCGCGTCCGTTTTTCGAACTACCGACACCTTTCTTGTGAGCCATAATCTATTTATTTTTCTGCTTTTTTAGGAGCTGCTTTCTTGGTTGCTGGCTTCTTGGTTGCTGGCTTTTTTGTTGCTGGCTTTTTGGCTGCAGGCTTTTTGGCAGTAGTTGCCTTTTTTGCCGCAGGTTTTTTCGCCGCTGCCTTCTTAGGAGCTGCTTCCGCGTCTTCAGTTGCCTTAGCTGCAGCTTTCTTTGCTGGAGCCTTCGCAGTGATTTTGTTAATAGTAATAGAAGTGAATATTTGACGGTGACCATTCATTTTCTGGTAACCTTTGCGACGTTTTTTCTTGAACACAAGAACTTTATCGCCTTTCACTTCGCCATTGACAGTCGCCTCAACTAGGGCACCGTCTATAACCGGGGCGCCAACCTTTACATCACCTTTCTCTTCGATCAAAAGGACACGGTCAAATTTAACCTTTTTGCCTTCTGCAACGTTCAAGCGGTTTACGTACAAGCGTTGGTCTTTCTCAACTTTGTATTGAAGCCCTGCTATCTCTACAATTGCGTACATTATACTTGTTTTTAAGGGCTGCAAATATAGAACAAACTTGTGATAAACAAAGTGTTAAAATAAATGAGTTTGAAAGAATATCCTTGCTGGGGTTGAGGGCGGCCTTGAATTGGCACCTATATTTGGGCAACCTTAACAAATACTTCATGAAAAAGATGGTATTGACTGGGTTGCTGCTATCGACGCTAAGCGCTTGGTCTCAAAACAACATTGCCTTTGAAGAATACGATTTGGACAATGGGTTGCACGTCATTCTACACGAAGACCACAGCACGCCTATTGTGGCCGTAACCGTACTCTATCATGTTGGCTCTAAAAACGAAAATCCAGAACGCACGGGTTTTGCACACTTCTTCGAGCACCTGCTCTTTGAAGGAAGTGAAAACATCGGTCGCGGTGAATTTGATAGCTACGTGACCAATGCAGGCGGGGCATTGAATGCCAATACTTCGCAAGACCGCACCTTCTACTTTGAATTGTTGCCGTCGAACCAAATGGAATTGGGCCTTTGGTTGGAGAGCGAGCGTATGTTGCATGCGAACATTCAAACCGTTGGGGTAGAAACCCAGCGCGAGGTAGTAAAAGAAGAAAAGCGTCAGCGTGTAGACAACCAGCCTTATGGTTCTTGGTTGGAGAACATGATGAAGCGCTTGTACACCGAGCATCCTTATAATTGGGTTCCTATAGGTTCTATGGATCATTTGAATGCGGCCCAATTAGACGAGTTCATGGCCTTCTACAAGAAATTCTACATCCCGAACAATGCCACCTTGAGCATTGCTGGTGATATCGACGTTGAGAAAACCAAAGCATTGATTGAAGCTTACTTCGGAGACATTCCTTCAGGCACTCCTGTAGTACAACCTACAGTAGTGGAGCCACCACTAGGCGGGGAGAAAACCGCCACCATCTATGATAATATCCAATTACCTGCCGTAATGATGGGCTACCGAATGCCTCCACAAACCTCTAATGATGCTTATGCGCTTCAGATGGCATCAACAGTATTGAGCGGTGGACCTTCTTCACGCATGTACAAGCGATTGGTCGATGAAGATCAATCGGCCTTATCTGTTTTCGCATTTCCTTTCTCTTTAGAACAAGGCGGAGCATTTATGACCTTTTCACTGGCTAATGCAGGCAAAACCATCGACGATATGGTTCCTGCCTTGGAAGAGGAGATTGCTAACTTACAGAACGAGCTCATCTCAGAACGTGAATTCCAGAAGATCCAAAATCAAATGGAGAGTAGGTTCGTACAGAGCAACTCAACCATGGCGGGTATTGCCGAGAGCCTTGCTGATTACCATACCTATTATGGTGATGCCAACCTCATCAACACCGAGCTCGAGCGTTACCGCGGTGTAACTCGCGAGGACATCCAGCGGGTGGCACAGAAGTATTTGGTCAAAGACAACCGCGTGGTATTGCGCTATTTGCCAAAGAGTGAAGAACCAACAGCGGCAGCTGAATAATCCCGAGCCATGAGAAAGTATATCTATACCTTATTTATCGCCCTCCTTACCATCAGCCTAAGCGCTCAGGTAACCATTGACCGATCTACAGCACCTACACCAGGTCCTGCACGTACTCCGGAAATAGGTTCGTACGAAAGTTTTGAATTGAAGAACGGCCTCAAGGTCTTCGTCGTGGAGGACCACAAACTCCCGCGCATCACCATGTCCCTAATTTTGGACCGCGATCCTATCGTAGAAGGTGCAAAGGCAGGTTATGTAAGCATCGCCGGTGATCTCATCGGTGCGGGAACGGCAAATCGTACGAAATCTGCTTTGGATGAAGAAGTAGATTTTATGGGGGCTAATTTTGGTACGGGCTCCAATTCCATCCGCGTAGGTGGATTGAGCAAATACACCGATCAACTCATCGAGATACTTTCCGATGTATTGTTGAATCCTAGCTTCCCTGAGGAAGAGTTTGAAAAGCTCAAAAGCCAAATGATTTCTGGATTGAAGGCCAACGCTGACGATCCAGATGCCATCTCAGGCAACTTGCGCGGTGCAGCCCTTTATGGCCTGGAGCACCCTTATGGAGAGGTGATGACAGAAGCAACCGTGGAAGCCATTAGCATCGACGATTGTAAGGCATATTTTGATACCTACTTCCGTCCAAACATTGCTTACATGGTGGTGATTGGAGATATTACGGTAGCGGATGCCAAGAAGAAACTGAACAAAGCGTTGAAGAAGTGGAAAGCTGCTGAAGTACCTGCGCATGACTATGCGAAAACATCTCGTGCGGCATCGGCTCGTATCGTAATGGTGGATAAACCTTCTGCGGTTCAATCTGTAGTATGGTTGGGTAATGTCATTGACTTGCCACAAGGCCATCCGGATATCGAGCCATTGCGTTTAGCAAATGAAATTTTAGGAGGACGAGGAGCTTCAGGAAGATTGTTCCTTAATCTTCGTGAGGATAAGGGTTACACTTACGGTGCCTATTCGAACTTCGGAGTGGACGAGTTGAATGCGACATTCGGAGCATCGGCGAAAGTGCGCAATGAAGTGACAGATTCGGCCATCACTGAATTCTTGTACGAGATTAACCGCATGAAAAATGAAAGTGTCACGGAAGAGGACCTCGTTGCGGCGAAAGCTAGCTTGAGCGGTTCTTTTGGCCGTTCGCTAGAGAGCCCGGCGAGTGCGGCAAACTTTGCCTTGAATATCGCTCGTTACAACCTTCCTTCAGATTACTACAATAACTACCTATCGCGCCTTGAAGGGGTGACGGCTGAGGATGTGATGCGCGTTGCCAATACCTACATGAATGGTCCGTTGACCATCACTGTGGTGGGTAAAGCGCAGGATGTTGCGGGAAAGCTTAGCGCCTTTGGTGAGGTAGAATATTTTGATGCCGAAGGAAATGCAACTGAGGCGCCGACCTTCTTGTTTATGCCGGAAGGCATCACAAAAGAATCGGTATTGAACAACTACTTCGAGGCCATCGGTGGTGCGGAAGCATTCCAAAACATCACCTCTTTTGAGCAAGAAATGAGCCTTGAGGCGCCAGGTATGCCGGGTGCAGTTGGTATGAAGACGGTGAAGAACATCCCAGATTATTACCTCTCTGAGCAAAGTATGCAAGGCATGACCTTGATGAAGGTAGAATACAAGGATGGCGCGGCGACTCGCAATGGTATGCGCGGCAATGCTGAGTTGGAAGGAGAGGAATTGGCCTCAACGGCTAAGGAAGCGAAGTACGTGATCAGCCAACTAGAATGGTTGGAAAATCCAGAGGCCATTACCTTCGATGGACAAACCCTTGTCAATGGTAAGGACGTCTACCAAATCACTGAAGGCGAGCAAACGCACTACTTCGATGTGGCTACAGGTTTACTATATATGAGTGTAGAGACTGCAGAAGGTCCTGAAGGGGACATTACTGTTACTACTGTGTTTAAGGAGTGGCAGGAAGTGGGTGGTTTGACCTTCGTCAAGACTATCGAGCAAAGCGCCGGTCCGCAATCATTCACAGTGACCGTGAATAGCGTTACCTGGAAATAACATTCGGCACGGCCGAAAAATTTGAATTCCAGCCCACCCGGCGGCGCAGCCGCGGGGTGGGTTTTTTTATGATAATTTTTTCTTGTTCACCAGATAAATACCAGTGATAATAACCCCTAAGCCGAGGAGGTGATTCCAGATAATCTGCTCGCCGTCCCAGAGCCCCCAGAGGACAGCAACTACCGGAATGGCATAGGTTACTGAGCTAGAGAAAAGGGCAGTGGTGATTTGAATGAGGTAATTGAACATGATCACGGCAATGCCAGAGCCGATCACCCCTAAGATGGCGATTAGGCCGAAATTTGTCCATGCCTGAGGGTCGTTCAGGAACACCTCATGAACGCCGGAGGCTAAGCTAAACACGATGGTAAACGGTGCGGCGGTCGCGAGGGAAAGGGTGGTGACCGTAAGTGCCTTGAGGTGGGGTAAGTTGGATTTTAATGTATTCACGCTGGTACCGTACATCATGGTGGCAAGTACTCCGTAAAGCCCATAGCCCAATTCTCCTTCAATACGAAAGCCACCTTGTAGCACTGAATTCATGGGCAAAATAAGGATCATAGCTCCCAACAGCCCTAAAGCAACTCCTTGCCATTGAGTCCCTGTAGCTGTTTGTTTAAAAAACCATCCTCCTATCAAGACTGTAAATAGGGGGACAAGGGAATTAATAATACCAACAACACCACTATCCAGATGATTTACTGCAAGAGGGAACAAAACGTAGGGAATGGCGTTTCCTAAGAACCCCACAATGGTTAAAGAGATGAGGTCTTTCTTGCGGAATTGCT
>CALDGA010000119.1 GCA_937942085.1 uncultured Flavobacteriales bacterium | reverse complement strand
CCCTGTGAACTACGAACAGTCAAGGTATTGGCCCCTAAACTTGTGAAATTTGATTCTAAGCTCTGTTTAAGTGCATCCGTAGCGCTCAAAATGCCCACGAGGGCCATGATGCCAAAGGAGATAATCAGTGAGGTCAGGATGGTTCTGAGCGGTGCCGCAGTAATGGCTCTCCAAGAAAGGAAGGCGGTTTCTAAGTATTTGCGGTGCTTCATCATCAAGATCTTGGGGCCAAGCCAAAATTAGCAATTACTTTTACGCTGTGCAGCAAGATTTCAAACATACCTTGGGATTTCTAGCCGGTGGCTACCAAAACATTGCCCAATTAAAGGGTGTTTCCCTTGCGCCGTACCAAGAACTGCTGGCGCCTAGAAGCTTCCACTCGGTACTCATAGGGTGGGATGCAGCGGATTGGGCTGTGGCTATGCCATTGCTCGAAAAGGGCGCGTTGCCAAATCTTGCTGCCCTTATGGAAGGCGGGCTGCATGCCCCCATTGCTTCGATGGATCCGCCTATTTCTCCGATGTTGTGGACCAGCATAGCCACCTCGAGATGGCCCATTGACCATGGCATTCACGGGTTCACAGAATGGCACGAAGATCACATGCGTGCGGTGCGCGGCACTTCTATTCTGGTGCCCACCTTTTGGGAAGTATTGGAAAGTGGTGGAATCCCGGCCTCTTCTGTGGCTTGGTGGCCCTCTCATCCTGCACGACCTTCTGTGCATGGTGCCGTTCGTATATCTAATCTCGCCGTTGCAGAAGAATCTAATTGGCTCGAGGAGGGGGTGTTGCCCAGTGCCTTACAGCCGTTGTTTGACGCATTGAGGATTCGTCCGGAGGAGGTACCCGCCGAAGCGTTGGCGTCGTTCTTCCCCAGTCGGGAATTGGACAGTACGGACGATGTGGTGCGCAGCGTGTTGAAGATTCTCGTACACGCCTTGAATGTGCACATTGCCACGAGTTTAGCGATGGCGGCGGCTCCTGGTGGTCACCTGAGCATCTATTTCGATGCCCTGGATCACTTCAAGCACCTGGCCATGAAATACCATCCGCCCCAATTATCTGCGGTCACGGATGAAGAATTTGCGAAGTACCATTTCATTGTGGAAGCCGCCTACAGGCTCCATGACCTATTCTTAGGGACCTACACCGAAGCTCAACCTCAGGCCAATACCTTTTTGATCAGCGACCATGGATTTAGGTCGGGACAGGAGCGTTGGACCGCCCTGCCAAACCATGCCGGGGCGCCGGCCTTGGAACATCAATTCTATGGCATGTTCGTCGCCAAAGGTCCCCAGATTCCTGCGCTTGAACAGCTCAGCGGACTCACGCTGCTCGATATTGCCCCCATGCTGTTGGCGACCCACAACCTCAAGGCCTTGCCCGAGATGGTTGGCCACTTGCCCGCGTATTGGCCCGCACCGTCTCAGGAGGTGGTGCTGAGATCAGCACCACAAGTAGAAGAGCAGGGCCAGTCGCTGCAGATGGAAGCCGAGTTGCTCGATACCTTAGTCAAACTGGGCTACCTAGATGCGCATGATAGGGCGCAGGGCGGAGCGCGTTTGGTGGAAAACGGGTATTACCTCGCCCGGAGCCTACGGGCGCAACAGCGCCCGCGGGAAGCTTGGCAAGTGCTGCAATCCTTAGAATTGGGGCCGGGGAGCCCGAGCCGATATTTGTTACTGGGGGCGGCTTTGTTGGCAGAATCGAAGCAATTCGAGGCCTTGGCGGAATTTGTGGATTGGATCCAAGAGGATGCTTTGGCGGGGGTGAAAGAGTATTATTTGAGGTTGGTGAAGGTGTCCCGAGGAGGGGACTTGGAGCTGCCTGAAGGGTTGTTGGAGCCGATGGACGGTGGGGTGTTGCCGAAGGAGCAGGTGGTGCTCTGGGGCCGATTATTGGTGAAGACAGGACGCTGGGAGGAATTGGACCTGTTGCTTCAAAAAACCGATTCACAGGCGGTGGATGTTTTGAATCTACGTTTGATGCTCGCCCTGGAGCGAGAGGATTGGCAGGGCGCAATGGAAGTGGCCTTGGCCAGTACGGAGCAGGTCTTTCATCAGCCCAAAGTACACGGGGCCTTGGCTTTTGTGTTTGGGAAGTTGGGGATGTCTCGCGAGGCCAATTTTGCTCGCGGGGTCTACCAAAATATGATGGGTGAGGCCATGGCACCGCATATTATTGTTACTGGGCCGCCAAGAAGTGGTACTTCGCTCGCCATGCAGTTGTTGCGGGCGGGTGGAATAGAATTGGTCACAGATGAAAAACGGAAGGCCGATGAGCACAATGCTGCTGGATATTTTGAGCACGAATCAATCAAGGAATGGCAATGGGATGCGAGCTGGATTGAGGAGCAGCGCGGAAAGGCCATGAAGGTGGTGTTCCCATTGTTGCGCCAGGCACCGTTGCCGGCCGGTCCAAAGCTCATCGTGGTGATGCGCCGTGGAGTACAATCTGTGTTACAGAGTCAGCGCCGTATGGCCAGTGCGGAAGGAGCACCTTTGCAATGGGAGGAGCACGATCGCTGGGAACAAGAGTATGTGAAACATGAGCGCTGGTGGGGCATGGAGCCTCAAGCGGAAGTGGTGGAGCTGGTCTATGAGGAGCTCTTGGATGCAGTAGCACGTGGCGAGGTCTTGGGGGAATTGGCCACAGCATTAAAAACCCTCTCCAAATATTGTGTTAAATCCGTGGATATTTCCCTGCTTAAAGCCGTCGTGAATAAGGACTTGCGAAGGTTTTAAACCTATATTTGCCCCCATGGAAAAAAACAACTCGACCCCATTGGCGAAATACATGGCCTCGGCAGCAGCCCTTCTAGGGACTACCGCAGCCCAGGCGCAGTATATGTACACCGACATTGATGATACGACCATCGTCGATGGAATTTACGAGTTGGACCTAGACGGCGATACCATTGTTGACTTTACCATCGAGCACATCTTGGGCGGTGGACAGTTGGGCAATGTGAACGCCATTCTTCTGCACCCTGGGGATAGCATCGAAGGGAATTTGGCCATGGGAAGTGTGAGCAATGGTTTTGCTTACGTGGAGCGTGTGGTGCCAGGTACTACTATTGATGTGAACGCCCAATTTCAGGGCATCAATGCCTCAACCGGCATCGGGTATATGGCGTTCCGTGTGGACGGCCAAGCCTACCCAAACTCAAACTGGGCAGGACCATTGACTGACGGATATTTAGGCCTTCGCATCATGAAGGACGATACCGCTTGTTACGGTTGGGCGCGCATTGATGTAGCCGATAGTGCCAAGAGTTTTACCATCAAGGATTGGAGCTTTAACCCTGCAAAGGATTCGTCACACACTGCGGCTTTTGAGTTGTTGGACATCATGCAAACGGTGCTCGAGGATTTGCACGTGCACCAGAGCAACGGATGGCTAGAGATTTCAATGGGTGGAGCTTATGCTACCACTATTTACAATGCTGCAGGTCAGCAGATGGGTACTTTGGATCCTCGAACACTGCACCGTTATGATACCGGTCTTTGGAGCACAGGTATGTATGTAGTGCGTGTGGAAGGTGAAAATTGGTTCCATAATTTGAAGGTCTGGATTCAATAATCCTCAAAATCACCCCCTCTTTTTTACGAATTTTTAGATTTCAATTCCTTGAAAAAGTGAATGTAGGAATCATTGGTTCAATCTATTGATTCTTAACGAAATCCTGTTAGGTGAGTGGCCAATTATGTGGTATTTTCGTGCTCGCTAAATAAGTTAACTCTGATTCTATGACGTTCGATATCGACATGATTCGCAAAGTGTATGATCGCTACCCAGAGCGTATTGCTGCTGCTCGTAAGGCAGTGGGTAAGCCATTGACACTTTCTGAGAAAATTTTATACGCCCACTTGTGGGACGGAGCAGCTGACCAGGCCTTTGACCGTGGTGCCAGCTATGTAGACTTCGCACCCGACCGTGTGGCCATGCAAGATGCAACTGCCCAAATGGCTTTGTTGCAGTTCATGCAAGCTGGTAAAAGCAAAGTAGCGGTTCCTTCTACGGCTCATGCGGATCACTTGATCCAAGCGAGAATAGGTGCAGATAAAGATTTGCAAGACGGAATCAACAAGAATAACGAGGTATTCAACTTCCTTTCTTCAGTATGTAACAAATACGGCATCGGTTTCTGGAAGCCAGGTGCTGGTATTATCCACCAGGTAGTGCTTGAGAACTACGCCTTCCCAGGCGGTATGATGATCGGTACAGATTCTCATACGGTAAACGCTGGGGGTCTAGGTATGGTCGCTATCGGTGTAGGTGGTGCTGATGCAGTAGATGTAATGGCAGGAATGCCTTGGGAGCTTAAATTCCCAAAACTTATTGGCGTGAAGCTCACCGGTCGTTTGAACGGTTGGACGGCACCTAAGGATGTCATCTTGAAGGTGGCAGGTATCCTCACGGTGAAAGGCGGTACAGGATGTATTGTTGAGTACTTCGGTGAAGGTGCAGAGAGCTTGAGTGCTACAGGTAAAGGAACCATCTGTAACATGGGTGCTGAGATCGGTGCAACGACCTCTACATTCGGTTACGACGACAGCATGCGTCGCTATTTGGCAGCAACGGGTCGTCAAGATGTAGTAGATGCTGCTGATGCAGTAGCTGAGCACTTGACGGGTGATGCTGAGGTGTACGCAAACCCTGAGCAGTACTTCGACCAAGTGATCGAAATCAACCTAGACGAATTGACGCCGCATCTGAACGGACCGTTTACTCCGGATCTCGCTACACCAGTGGCTGAGATGAAGGAGAAAGCAGCAGCAAACGATTGGCCAACGGAT
>CALDGA010000118.1 GCA_937942085.1 uncultured Flavobacteriales bacterium | reverse complement strand
CGAGCGTACTGCCGAAAAAGGCACCACCGTATATGGCAAGGACATTCGGTTTACCACAGGTGCCGAAGGCGGCGTGGAAGGGGTCGTCAAGACCTTCGCCGGGGTGAGCTCTCGAAACGAAATGAGCTCGCAATACAATGTACGCGGCGGGAATTTCGACGAAAATCTCGTGTACATCAATGGATTTGAAGTGTTTCGTCCATTCTTGGCACGGGCCGGTCAGCAAGAAGGGATGAGCATTATCCATCCCCATTTGGTCACCAGCATAAACTTCAGTGCCGGCGGCTTTAGTGCAGTGTATGGCGACAAGCTCAGTTCAGTATTAGATGTGAATTATTCCTACCCACGGGGACCCGGCTTCCGTGAAATGACTGCGGAAACTTCCCTGACCGGTGCCAGCTGGGCCTTGAAACAAAATTCAGGCCCGTGGACGGTGGCCACGGGATTGCGCTACCGCAACAATGCCCTCCTACTGAATGCCACGGATGTGCAAAGCGACTACTTCCCGGTCAATGCAGATGGACAGGTATTGTTGAGCCGGCTGTATGGAAATGAAGAAGGTGATTACGGACATGCACGGCTGGAGTTCTTCGCCCATTTCGCCCACAACCGAATGAACCAAGTTCCGCAGAACCGACAAACAAACTTTGGGTCTTTGCAGGAAGCCTTGCGGCTCAACGTGTACTTCGATGGAAAGGAACAGTTCGGATATGATACCCAGTTCCTAGCGACCAAATACACCACCATCACTGGAATTGCAGGCGGCGGTGTACGCACCTTTTCCGCTACAGGCTTCCACACTACGGAGGTGGAGATTACCGATGTCATTGGTTACTACCGCTTGAATGAGCTCAACAACGACTTGGGCTCCGACGACTTCGGTGAGATCACCTTGGTGCGTGGCGTGGGTGCCTTCCAAGATTTCCGTCGCAACTTCCTCGACGCCTATATCGGCAATGTCAAGTATGACGAGGTCATCAGCTTTAACAATGTTGATGTGAGCATCGGAGCCTTGGTTCAGGGCGAAAACATATACGACCGCTACAAGGAATGGGAACGCATCGATAGCGCGGGTTATAGCCTACCCTACACCGGCAGCACTCTTGATAGCGTGATCAGCGGAAGATTGTACAGCACTCCTGCCGAAGGATTGGAACTCTACAGCCATGTGGCCGCCACTCAGACCTTAATCAATACCCGAGCGAAGGCTTGGATGAATGTGAGCGGTGCTAAAGTGGTCGATAAAGGCACTTGGCGCTACAATGTGGGTGCGAGGATGCAATGGGCCCAATTATCGAATGAAGTCCGCATCAGCCCACGTGCGAATGTTAAGTTCACCCCGGAGGGTGGCCTATTGGCCGATTACCGCTGGACCTTGAGCGCCGGCTTGTACGACCAATACCCCTTCTACCGCGAAATGCGTTTGAAGGACGGCACTCTAAATACGGGGGTGAAGAGTCAGCAGGCCCTGCACCTTATCGCACGCCAAGACCGCTACTTCAACCTGTGGAACCGTCCCTTTGTTTGGAGTTTGGAAACGTATTACAAGGGGTTGCAGCGCGTGAATTTATTTGATGTGGAGAATGTGCGTATCCGCTACCAAGGCAATAATGACGGGCTAGCTCGAGTATATGGGATCGATTCCCGAATCAATGGCGAATTCGTGAAAGGCACCGACAGCTGGTTCACCTTTAGCTTGTTTCGAGCCCAGGAGCGCAGCACCACCAGCTTCGTGCAGGGTTGGCACGCCCGACCTACCGATACCCGATTCAATTTTGCGGTGTATTTCCAAGATTATTTACCGAACGACCCCTCTACCCGATTGTCTTTGACCTTGATGGTTGGCGGTGGTTTCCCCTTTGGTCCCGATGGTATAGGCAATGAGATTGCGCAGCCCGAAGATAGATTCTTCCGCAGCCCGCCTTACCGTCGTGCGGATATAGGGTTTATTAAGGTGCTCAAAGGAAATTGGACCCAGCAATTTGAAGAGGTATGGATCAGTGCAGAAATCTTCAACCTATTGCAAGCGCGCAATACCGTGAGTTACCTTTGGGTCAAGGACATCAGCGCTGCCGGGCAGTATGCGGTACCGAACTACATGACCAATCGATTGTTGAACCTTAAAGTCCACGTGGATTTCTAGCCATGCGAATAGTTGAATCTTGGAGTACCAAACAGTTTAAAACCACCATTTACGCGATGGAGCGCTGGCACATCGTGGAATTTGAAGCGGGCCCAATGAAGCAAGGCTTCAAATTCATGAAAGACAGCCATCCCGCAGTGGGCGATGTTAAAGATGCCCTCACGGAGGGTTTCTTGGCGGAGGTTTACGCCACCTTTGAAAAGATGTACCTCAACCTGAAGGAGAACACTTAAGCTACGAAGTCCGCCTCCAAGCTATTGCCCTTGTCCTTGTTGTACCAATCTTGAGCAAAGAGCACCCAATCTGATTTTTTGAAATCCTCCTTCGCGCGCCATGCATTGTAATGTTCGGTCAGCGGCGTTGGACGCGGGCCCCAGGTGTTGAGGATTTGGAAATCTGAAGATAATCGGACCAGTTTTGGAATGGATCTTCCGCCACCTGTCAAAAACTCATCCATCAAGGCCAAGTTATGGTCACGTAAAATCACCCGCAATTCTATGCCCAAGGCCTTGGTCCACTTGGCGATGAAGGGCAGGTTGTGAGCCGCATCGCCACACCAAGGCTCGCTGAACACCAACCACTGCTCACCTTCTTGCACTCG
>CALDGA010000117.1 GCA_937942085.1 uncultured Flavobacteriales bacterium | reverse complement strand
CGCTTGAGTTGCACCTCAACCTGAGCCCAAGCATTATCTACCCGATTCCGAAAGGTGATGAGACGGTTGTAGAGAGCCACAAGGTACAGAAAAAGAGCAACAACAATGGCAAGAACAATCCATCCCATGAGGAGTCCTCCTCTCTTTTCCCATCCATTGTACCACAGTTTTTAGTGCCCTTGTTGACAGAAGCATCCTATTGTGTTATATAACTGACAGAAACTGTGTAAATAGTAACAACATTGTCTGTGTAGAGAAAGGAGCAGTGAAGCGCGTGGGCGAAGTCTACTCGGATGCCTTGGGCATGATTGAAACTCGTGGTTTTGCGGCGATGGTTGAAGCTGCTGATGCTATGGTTAAAGCTGCAAAAGTCGAGCTTGTTGGGTATGAGAAAATTGGTGGAGGGTATGTCACTGCTATTGTGCGGGGAGATGTTGCTGCAGTACGGGCAGCTTTAGATGCTGGACAGGTTGCAGCAGCAAAGGTTGGCGAGGTTGTCTCTGTCCACATTATCCCACGACCTCACCCCAACGTGGACGAAGTTCTGCCCTTAGGGCGCGGAGGAAAGAAAAAGGACATCACCATTGGCGAAAAGGACTAAGGAAGGAGCTTGTCCATGATCCTTGCCCGAGTGGTGGGGACGGTTGTTTCCACCCGGAAAGAGGAAAAGATCAAGGGTATAAAGTTTTTGCTTCTTGAGAAAATCGACCCCGTCACGCTCCAGGGAAAAGGTGACTATCTCGTAGCTATGGACTGCGTTGGCGCTGGGAAGGATGAAATTGTCTTTTACGTTTCTGGAAGCAGTGCCCGCATGACTGCGGTAACCGAAGGTAAACCAAGCGATGCTGCTATAGTTGCCATCGTGGACGAAATTGAAGTCGACGGGAAGGTCGTGTACCAGAAAGATGCTGTCCCAGCGTCGCCATAGAAGGGGATTGGCATGCTTCTTGCTAGGGTTGTTGGAACTGTCGTAGCGAGTCAGAAAAACGATGGCGTTCGGGGTGGAAAATACCTCCTCGTGCAAACTTGTGATACTCGAGGGAGAGCCAAGGGAGAGTTCCTTGTAGCTTTAGACCTAGTTGGTTCCGGTCGGGGAGAAGTTGTCCTGATTTCTCAGGGAAGTTCGGCCCGCCAGACGGAGTTTACCCGTGAAAAGGCCGTTGATTGTGTCATTGTAGGTATTGTAGACCGTGTTGAAGAAAATGGTCAGGTTGTTTTTTGGAAGGAACGGGACGGGCAATGAATATTGCTGAGACAGTCCAGGCTATGGGAGTTGTAGGAGCGGGGGGAGGAGGATTCCCCACGCACCTCAAGCTCTCGAGCCGTTGCGACGTTGTCATAGCCAATGGAGCAGAATGTGAACCCCTCCTTGGGAACGACACATTCCTCATGGAGAAAGAGGCTGAGGATATCGTTTTAGGCCTCTCCTTGGCTATGGAGGCGACAGGGGCACGAAAAGGCTTTATTGCCTTGAAAGCAAAACATCCGGAGAGCGAGGCAGCTCTTCGTGAAGCTCTCCGGGGAAAGGAAAACATCCACCTCGTCCTTCTTGGAGACTACTATCCCGCGGGTGATGAGTTCCTCCTGGTTCGAGAAATCACGGGGCGCATTGTTCCTGAGGGGAGTATTCCCTTGGCTGTGGGGGTTGTAGTGCTCAATGTCGAGACCTTGCGGAATATTGCCCGGGCAGCGTCAGGGAAACCAGTCATTGAACGGACTCTTACGTGTCATGGGGAGGTACGTCAACCTTCCGTCCTTCGGGTTAGAATTGGCGCATCCTTTGAGGAAGTCATTGCTCGCTGCGGTGGAACGACCATCGATGCATACGCAATTGTTGTTGGAGGACCCATGATGGGCTGGGTTACCACCGATTCGAAAGCCCCGGTAACTAAGACTACCACGGGCGTTTTTGTCCTTCCTCGGAACCACGAGTTAATCCGAAAGAAAGCTCTACCGCTTCCTTATATTATCAAGCAAAGCAAAACCGCCTGCTGTCAGTGCACGTACTGTACAGAGTTTTGCCCGAGATATCTCCTCGGTCACAACCTCTTCCCACACAAAATCATGCGCCAGATTAACTTTGGACTTGAAGTACCTCCTGAAGTTATCGAAGGAGCGGTGCTTTGCAGCGAATGCGGTTTGTGCGAGGTTTTTGCCTGTCCCATGGAACTCTCACCACGTGTGGTCAACCGCGCGATTAAGGAGCGTTTTCTTGCCATGCAGTATCGGCCGACGTTTCCCAAAAGGGAACTCGATACTCGAAGCGACTTTCCGTATCGGAAAATTCCGATGGCGCGAATTGAGGGTCGGTTACGGATTGAAGCATACAAGAAACGTCCTCTTACCCACCCTGAAGGAGTTCTTGTGCCTTCACGGGTTGAACTTCTCTTGAAGCAGCATGCTGGGGCACCAGCTCGACCGGTGGTGCGGGTAGGGGACAGGGTTGAAGAAGGCAGTGTAGTTGGAGAGGTAGGTGGAGAGGTAAGCGCCCGGGTTCACGCCAGTATTGCCGGGCGTGTCGTTTTTGTCGATGAAGAACGTGTAGTCATTGAGAGTTGAGCATTGAGGTGAGCGATGGAGCTTACGGTTTTAGGAGCGTTGGAATTTAATTCCATTGCGATAGGTATTAAGGCTTTGGATGCCATGGTCAAGGCGGCACCGGTGCGTATCATTGATGCAAAGACAATTTGTCCGGGGAAATTCCTCATCGTGCTGAGTGGCGAGGTTGCAGAAGTGGACGCCTCTCTTACGGCGGGAAAGGACACGGGAGAGGGGTATGTAGTTGACGAGCTTTTTATTCCCAATCTCCATCCCCAGGTTCTTCCGGCTATTTTGGGCACCGTAGTGTGTGAAACATGGGATGCGGTGGCTGTGGTTGAGTCCTTCTCGGCGATAGCGAGTATTGAGGCAGCGGATGCGGCAGCAAAAATGGCTGATGTTCTCATTACGGAGGTACGCCTCGCGGTGGGGATGGGAGGAAAATCGTACGTGAAGATGATGGGGGACATCCACGAAGTGGAGGCAGCAGTTTCGGCAGCAAGAACAGTTGTTTCTCGCCGAGGGTTGCTCTGCAAAGACGTTATCATACCTAGCCCTCATCCCGATATTCGACCATACTTCCTCTTTTAGAGGTGGGATTGGGATATGGAGATTAGGGAAGCTGATATCCGCTCAATTGTAGAGCAGGTTATTGATAGACTGGAAAAGAGTGGCTTTCTGCCTGGGGCTTCTAAGGTTCCGGAAGAATCTTCGCTGCGCGGTGAGGGTATTTTTGAGAGCATTGATGCAGCGGTAAAGGCAGCACGAAAAGCTCAAGAAAAGCTCATGGAGCTTCCTCTGGACACCCGGCGCAACATTATCCGCGCTATCCGGAGAATCTCTGTGCGGGAGGCCGAAACCCTTGCCCGCATGGCGCATGAAGAGACAGGGATGGGTCGAGTAGCTGATAAAATCGAGAAAAATCGTCTTGCTGCTTTGAAAACCCCAGGGGTTGAGGATCTTGAACCCATGGCTTTCACTGATGAGCACGGACTTACTCTTGTGGAGCGGGCTCCATACGGAGTTATCGCCTCTATCACTCCTTCTACGAACCCCACGTCAACCATCATTAACAACACCATCAGCATGGTGGCAGCGGGGAATGCAGTTGTCTTTCATCCCCATCCTGGGGCAAAACGCTCATCCTGTTATACTGTGACCCTTATTAACCAGGCGATTGTTGAAGCAGGAGGTCCGGAAAACCTTGTCTGTGCCATTGGCAATCCTACTCTTGAGTCTGCTCAGGAACTCATGAAACATCCTGACGTTCGTCTTCTTGTTGTCACTGGTGGTGGGGGAGTTGTCCAGGCAGCCATGGCAAGCGGCAAAAAAGTTATTGCCGGTGGTCCTGGAAATCCACCTTGTGTTGTAGATGAAACTGCTGATATTGCTAAAGCTGGCCGAGATATTGTTCTTGGAGCCGGTTTTGACAACAACATCGTGTGTGTTTGTGAGAAGGAAATCCTTGTGGTGAGTGAGGTTGCAGAGGACCTTCAAAAGGCCATGGAGTTCAACGGAGGATTTCGCCTTGACCGGCGCCAGATGGAAGAGGTTACACGTCTTGTCATTGACGAGCCGGGAGGGCCGGGGAAACCTGGTAAACCGAAGAAGGAATGGGTAGGGAAGGATGCTTATCTCATTGCCCGGGAGATTGGTATACGCGTTCCCGAGAGTACGAGAATTCTTTTTGGGGAAGTTGACCGGGATAACCCCCTTATTTGGACTGAGCAACTTCTTCCCGTCATTCCTGTGGTACGCTTCCATGATGTGGAAGAGGCTATGGAATTTGCCGTTCTGTGTGAGCACCGTTTCCGGCATACTGCGGTCATGCATTCCCGAAATATTGCTAATCTTTCAAAAATGGCCAAAATGATGGATTGTTCTGTTTTCGTGAAAAATGGCCCTGCGTATAGTGGCCTTGGTAAAGGGGGGGCAGGATTTGCAAGCTTTACCATCGCTACTCCCACTGGTGAAGGTTTCACACGAGCTCGAACATTCACCCGAGAGCGGCGTTGCACTCTGGTAGATTACTTCCGAATTGTGTGAGGGGAAAGCCGTGAAAATTGCTAAAGTGGTTGGAACAGTGGTAGCCACACGAAAGGTCTCCTCTTTTGAGGGGGTGAAGCTCCTCCTTATTCAGCCTCTTGATGAGCACCTGCGTCCTTTGGGATCACCAATTGTTGCTTGTGATACTGTACAGGCTGGCCTTGGAGATATCGTCTTTTATGAGGGAGGACGGGAGGCAGCTTTAGCTCTTCCGAACTGGTTCAATCCCTCAGACTGCACTATCCTTGGGATTATTGATGCGGTGCAGGTTGAGGAGGGTGCTTCTCCATGATACTGGGGAAAGTTGTGGGTAACGTGGTGTCGACGGCAAAGCTTCCTATTCTTCAGGGTTTCAAAATTATGGTCGTGCAGCCTATCGACAGGGAGGGGAAGCCTAAGGGCCAAAGCCTTCTTGCCTTTGATATGGTTCAGGCAGGGGTGGGGGATACGGTACTCGTCATTGACGAAGGAAATTCCTGCCGAACTATTCTTGGCGATCCCCAGGCACCAATTCGTATGCTTATTGTAGGGATTGTGGATGAGATTGAGGCATAAAGGGGTCGAGTATAGATGGAACGAAGCTTTCCTCGGGTAATCCAAAACGTTGTGGGGGGACTTCACGCTCTGGGGACTCTTCCAAAGCGCGAACCTGACCCGGTAAACGAGAAAGATCACGTGGTGCGAGTGGCCATTGGGTCAGATCATCGGGGTTTCGAAGCAAAGGAAGTTCTTAAACGGTACCTGACCCAACTGGGGTACCGAGTGTACGATGTGGGGACGTTCAGCGGAGAGCACAGCGTGGATTACCCAGACTTTGCGGTAAAGGTGGCGCAAAAGGTTGCTTCTGGGGAATGTGAGCGGGGCATTATGATTGATGGAATGGGGATTGGTTCCTGTATGGTGTGCAATAAGGTACGGGGTATCAGAGCAGCCCTCTGTTACGATCGGGAGAGTGTCATCAATAGTCGTGAGCACAATAACGCTAATGTTTTGACCTTGGGAGCTCGACATTCTCCGGAAGAACTCTGTGAACTCGTGAAGCTCTGGCTCGAGACAAGATTTGCCGGAGGTCGGCATTGGTCTCGAGTGAATAAGATCATGGCAGTGGAGAGGAGTAGCTTTGGATCATGAATAGGGAAGAACTTATTGAACGGGTGACAAAAGAGGTTCTGGCGCGGATTCGAAGTAGCTCTCGAATAGAAGAGAAAGGTACATGTCCTGAGGCACAGGGGGGTGGGCTTGTTCTCACCCCACGAGATGTTGCTCGCTATATCGACCACACCCTTTTGCGTCCTGATGCAACGCGGTCAATGATTGAAAAACTCTGTGATGAGGCAGTACAGTATGGCTTTTTTGCGGTGTGTGTTAATCCCTTCTGGGTTGCGCTCTGTGCCCGGAGACTTCGAGGAACAGGGGTTAAGGTAGCTACAGTCATTGGTTTTCCTCTTGGGGCAACAGATAGTCGAACAAAAGCCTTTGAGACAAGAAATGCCATTGAAAATGGAGCCGACGAAATTGACATGGTCATCAATATTGGGGCTCTCAAATCCCGTGACCTTAAGGCGTTTGAGGAAGACCTTTGGGCAGTGAAGCGAGCCTGTCGTCCTACAACTGTGACCAAAGCCATCATCGAGACGTGTCTTCTTACTGATGAGGAAAAGATCTTGGCCTCGGAAATTATAAAGAAGGTAGGATACGATTTCGTCAAAACTTCAACGGGATTCTCGACCGGTGGAGCTACAGCCCGAGATGTTGCCCTTATCCGGCGAACTGTCGGTCCCAAAATGGGGATTAAGGCCTCTGGGGGTATCCGGACCTTTGAGGATGCAAGGCTTATGATTCTCTCTGGAGCTACACGTCTTGGGACAAGTGCTTCTGTGAAAATCGTTACTGGCGGTGAGTGAGGGGTGTGGGGATGACGGACTCTTGGAAGACGGAGAATATCGATGAACTCGTAACGTATATTGCTGAACTTGTAGTACAAGAGCTTCGGGGTGTTCCTCAAGCACCTCAAGGAGATTTTTCTATTCCCGTTGAGGTTTCGAATCGGCATTGTCACCTTACAAAGGAAACCTTTGAGATGCTCTATGGGAAGGGTAAGGAACTAACCCTTCTTCGAGAGCTCTCCCAAAAAGGAGAATTTGCTGCCCAGGAAACAGTTACCCTTGTTGGCCCTAATATGCGTTCCATTGAGGGTGTTCGTATCCTTGGTCCTTTCCGAAAGTTTGACCAAGTGGAGCTCTCCTTTACTGATGGTTTCTACCTTGGAATGGAACTTCCTCTCCGCCTGAGTGGGGATGTCGCTGGTTCTGCTCCTATTACCATTGTTGGTCCAAAAGGCTCAGTAATGCTTAAAGAGGGAGCCATTCGAGCCATGCGTCATCTTCACGCAAGTCCTGAGGAGGCAAGAAAGCTCGGTCTTAGGGACGGAGACCGAATAGCAATAGAGATTGCTGGTCCCATAGGGGTCATTTTCCAAAACGTTGTGGTTCGGGTTTCCCCAAATGGCCGCCTTGCTTTCCACATTGACACGGACGAAGCAAATGCTGCGGGGATAAAGCGGCAAGGGATAGGAAAGATTGTACGCTACAAACACTGAAGGGGAGCCTCATGAGGCTCCCCTTCAGTGTTTGTGGAACCCCGAGGGATGGGGTGGTTACTACTTCTCCTTTCCTGTTGGCGCGTATTCAAAATCAATCATCTTCCATCCGGTGAGCTCAATCTTTTCAGTGACCTGAGGAGCAAAGTTGAACCAACGTACCAAGTACTCTGCACCCATGTGGTCCACTTTCCAA
>CALDGA010000116.1 GCA_937942085.1 uncultured Flavobacteriales bacterium | reverse complement strand
TGAATATCGTTTCCTTTTGCGGATGCACAGTCATTGCCAAGAGCATAAGCTCGTGCCCAGCTTTATTTCCATGCATTGCTTCTATTATTTGCCAGTGTCCGGCAAAAAAGAATTTGCGCTCAAGCAACCTCAAAAGCCAACGTGCAGTGAAACCAATATCTCCAGGCTTGAGCTTTCGCTTCTCGCGGCCTGTCCAGGCCAGATGTTGATCCCGCAACGTTATTCGGTTGTCGTAGTTGTTAGGCATCAAGTTGAGACGTAGCACTTGTGCGCAAATCAAAGATATTTTGGCAGCAATGCCAGCGTCAAATGGTGTTCTGATAATATACAATGATGTTTTGAAGACAAATGGCTGCGGCACACAAATGGAGCAAGTTCACAAATCGTTGCGCATAGGTGTATGCTGCTTTAGGAGAGCTGTTTTATGGTGTAATTTGTCGGGAACAGTCAATCCAGCCTGCTATAGGGCAATTGGCCGGGAGGCAGCGTCAGAGCAGCTCTATGGTGCAATTGGCTGGCAACAGCAAATCCAGCTTGCTATGGGGCAATTTACCGGCAAGCAACGTTAGAGCAGGTCTACGGCGTAATTTATCGGGAACAGTAAATCCAGCGTTCTGGGGGGGGATTTACCGGGAAGCAGTGTTCAAGCAGTTCTATGGGGTAACTTAGCGGTAACAGTAAATCCAGCCTGCTCTAGGGGAATTTACCGGGAAGCAACGTTACAGCTTCCGTATGATGCAATTCACCGGGAACAGTAAATCCAGTCTGCTATGGGATAATTTACCCGGAAGCATTTTTCGAGCAGCGCTATGAGGTCATTTACCGGGCACGGTAAATCCAGCCTGCTATGGGGGAATTTACTGGGAAGCAACGTTAGAGCAGGATTACGGGGTAATTTATGGGGAACAGTAAATCCAGCGTGCTGTGGGGGGATTTACCGGGAAGCAGTGTTCAAGCAGCTCTATGGGGTAACTTAGCGGTAACAGTAAATCGGGCATGCTCTGGCGGAATTTACCCGGAAGCAACGTTAGAGCCTCTGTATGATGCAATTTGCCGGGCACAGTAAATTCAGCGTGCTATGGGGGAATTTACCGGGAAGCATTGTTCGAGCAGCTCTATGGGGTCATTTACTGGGCACAGTAAATCCAGCCTGTTATGGGGGAATTGACTGGGAAACATTTTTCGAGCATCTTATGGGGTAATTTACCGGGAACAGTAAATCCAGCCTGTTATAGTCGAATTTACCAGGAAGCAGATTTCCAGGAATGCTATGGAGTAATTTATCGGGAAAAGCAAATCCAGCTTGTTATGGGGGAATTTACCGGGAAGCAACGTTAGAGCAGTCTGCTGTGGGGGCATTCGCCGGGAAGCAGTGTTCCAGCAACGCTATGGAGTAATTTATTGGGAACAGTAAATCCAGCTTGCTATGGGGGAATTTACCGGGAAGCAATGATTTAAGGGGTAATTTACAGGAAACAGTAAATCCAGTTTGCTATGGGGGAATATACCGGGAAGCAATGTTTTATGGGGTAATTTACAGGGAACAGTAAATGCAGTCTGCTATGGGGGAATATACCGGGAAGCACTGTTCTAGCAACTCTACGGGGTAATCTACCGGGAGCAGTAAATCCAGCCTGCTATGGGGAATTTACCAGGAAGCAATGTTCGAGGTGCTTTATGGTGTAATTTAGCGGGAACAGCAATTCCATCGTGCTATGGGGGAATTTACCTGAAAGCAGCCTTAGAGCAGCTCTATGAAGTAATTTACCGGGAACAGTAAATCCCGCCTGCTATGGGGGAATTTACCGGGAAGCAATGTTCGAGCTGCTTTATGGTGTAAGTTAGCGGGCACAGTAAATCCAGCCTGCTATGGCGGAATTGTCCGGGAAGTAGTGTTAGGGCAAGTCTATGATGCAATTTGCTGGGAACAGTAAATCCCGCCTGCTATGGGGGAATTTACCGGGAAGCAGTGTTCCAAAGAAGTTTTATTTTCTGTTGCGGTGCGCGCATCCCGCGAAGGCATTCAGTCTCAAAGTCGCCCGGCCGCTTGCCGAAACAGCCTCGCGAACACCAAGCGAAGGCCTTAAGTCCACAGTCGCCAAGCCGCTTCCCGAAACAGCCTTGCGAACACCGAGCGAAGGCATTAGGGCTCATAGTCGCCCGGCCGCTTCCCGAAACAGCCTCGCGAATACCAAGCGAATTTAAAAACCTTAAACGATTGATTTTGTTTAGCGCCGCGTGGACCCCGCGAAGGCATTAAGTCTCATAGTCGCCCAGCGGCTTCCCGAAACAGCCTCGCGAACACCAAGCGAAGGCATTAGGGCTCATAGTCGCCCGGACGCTTCCCGAAACAGCCTCGCGAGCACAAAGTGAATTTAAGCTTATCTATTCTATAGAATGGATATTTCGAGACCGTAGGGTCAAAAAATATATATCGAGACCGTAGGGCAAAAACAAATATATTTTTTGGCCCTACGGTCTCGAAATCTATTTTTTGGCCCTACGGTCTCGAAATATCCATTCTCTAATTCCGGGCATTATTCGTATACACCACCACCGCTTTCGGGCACTTTTGAGTAAAGATTTGCGGAGCAGAATTCACATTGACCATGCCACAAAAGAAGCCGACATGCATCGACAGATATATCACACAATCTTCTCGGCGATTGATGGCGAGCACAAGCCTGGAAGGGTCAGGCAAGCACCATTGCTTTGTCAGTGCACAACAGCATCGAACGAAGGATCACATCGGTTCAAACATGCAAGGGTTTTTGTTCGGCAAAAGTGGTAAGGCTCCGCCGGGCTCCACACAACTCTCAGTAGGGTTCGTAAGGGTTCGTAGGGCTGCATAGAGCTCCGTAGGACATTGTGAGGCCCCCTTGGGCTTTTTAGGGCTCCGTGGGGCTCGTAGGGCGCCGTAGGGCTCTGAAGGTTCTGAGGGGATCGTAGGGCTCATAATGGTTCATCATGTTCGTATGGGTGTCTAGGGCTTCGTGCGGCTCTGTTGGGCTCTGTGGGGCTTCCGGAGAATCATGGTCCCGTAGAGCCCTGTAAGGCTCTTGAAGCTCATGAGGTTTCGTGCGGGTCGTAAAGCTTCGTAAGGCTCGTAGGGTTCCGTTTGGCTTCGCCGGGTACTCTAGAGCTTCATGGTGCTCCTGGGACTTCATAAGCCTGTGGGGATCTGTAGGGCTCCGTCGGGTTCCGTAAGGGTCGTAAAGCTGCATAGGGCTGGTGGGGCTCGTGGGGCTCGTAGGGCTTGTGGGGCTTCATAGGGCCCGTGGGGATCGTGGTGGGCTTCGTGGACTCATGGGGCTTGTGAGGCTTGTGGGGCTCGTGGGGCTCGCGGGGCGTGTGGGGCTTATGGGGCCACTGGGGCTTGTGGGTCTCGTGGGTCTCGTCGGGCTCCGTATGGCTCGGTGGCACTCGTCGGGCTCGGTGACGCTCGTCGGGCTCGTGGGGCTCCGCAGGGCTTCGTGGGGCTCGTAAGGCTGTGTAGGGTTTCGTACGCTTGTGGGGCTCGTGGGGCTCGTAGGGTTCGTCGGGTTCGTGAGGACATTGAAAATTTTCGAAGCGTCACGGACATTGAAAATTTTTGAAGCGTCACGGACATTGAAAATTTTCGAAGCGTCACGGACATTGAACATTTTCGAAGCGTCACAGACATTGAACAGTTTCGAAGCGTCACGGACATTGAACATTTTCGAAGCGTCACGGACATTGAAAATTTTTGAAGCGTCACGGACATTGAAAATTTTCGAAGCGTCACGGACATTGAACATTTGCGAAGCGTCACGGACATTGAACA
>CALDGA010000115.1 GCA_937942085.1 uncultured Flavobacteriales bacterium | reverse complement strand
TGACTGGCTTCAAAACCAAGGAGGTAAAGATGAAAAACTTAACTAAACTTTCTGCAATTGCTTTGGCAGGTAGTGTCATGATGACATCTGCTAAGGCAGTTGAGATCGAAGTAGGATATGCATACTCTTCTCTCTTCGATGTTACTATGGAAAGACTAATACCTGAGTTTAATAAGGCTCACCCTGATATCACAGTCAAATTCAGGGCAACTTATGAAAACTATGAAGACGGTACAAACACCATTTTGCGTGAGGCAGTTGCTGGTGATTTGCCTGACGTCACTTTCCAAGGCTTAAACAGACAAGCTATTCTGGTTGAAAAGGGAATTGCAAAGTCATTAGAGCCATTTATTGCCAAGGAAGCAGACTTTGCAAAAGATGGATATCACCAAGCAATGCTTGATTTGGGTACATTCAATGGTGAAGTATACGGCCTTCCATACTCGGTATCATTACCAGTTGGTTACTACAATATGGATAATTTACGGGCAGCTGGAATAACTGAACTACCTACCACTTGGGACGAAGTGATCGCGGCCTGTAAAACACTTATGGCGGACGGCCACAAAACACCTATGTGGTGGGGCTGGAGTGTCACAGGTAACTGGTTTTTCCAAGCTCTAATGTGGAGCCAAGGCGAGCCAATTCTTAAAGATGGTAAGGTTAATTTTGATGGTGCAGCAGGTCTAGCAGCACTTGAGCAAATGAAAAAGCTATTCCGTGAGTGTGACATGCCTAACCTATCTGCTGGCGACGCAGGTGTGCCGTTCAATTCTGGTGAGGTATCAATGTACTTCTGGTCAACTTCGGCAGTTGGAGCGATTGAGCGCGCTAAAGGTGACTTTGAATTGAAAACAGGCAAATATCCTGGCATGGGCAAACCACCAATTAGTCTGCCGGCAGGTGGAAACTCAGTAATGATGGTTTCAACTGGATCTGATGAAGAAGTGGCAGCTGCTTGGAAATTTGTGAAGTTTGCGACATCTGGCGTGGGAGCTGCATTAGTAGCAGAAACCACTGGTTATATCCCTCCAAACAAAGCCGCAAATGACTTGTTGACTGATTTCTATGCGAAAAATCCAAATAAATACACTGCGGTTGAGCAGTCTGGCTTGTTAGCTGATTGGATTGCTTATCCTGGTGATAACGGGCTTGCAATTACACAAGTGCTTTACGACGGCATGGAAAGCATCGTGACTGGGGACTCAAACGACATGAAGGCACTCCAGGAGGAATTAGTTGAGGAAGTGAACGATTTGCTTCCTTAGTTAGTTAAATAAATAATAGCCAGGGCAAATTTGCCCTGGTTTTAAAAACGCTTTTACACAGGTCAAAAAATGCACACTAATCAAAGCCTTGAACATAGACGAGATACTGCCGTAGCAAAAGCAATCGCTTACTCAGCAACTTTTGTTGCTGCACGTGCAGAGAATGCAGAAGTCTGGGATGTAGAAGGAAACCGTTATATTGATTTTTGTGGTGGGATTGGTTGCCAAAATATTGGTCACCGACATCCCCTAGTTGTTAAAGCAATCAAAGATCAATTAGATACTCTAACGCACACGTGTTTTCAGGTAACGCCATACGAGAGCTACATCTCACTTGCTGAGCGTCTAAACGCAGTTTATCCGGGCGATTTCCAAAAAAAATCAATGTTTTTTTCTGCGGGCGGCGAAGCTGTAGAAAATGCTATAAAGATCGCGCGCTATTACACAAAACGCCCCGCATTGATCACATTTACTAATGGCTATCATGGGCGGTCATATATGGGTATGGCATTGAGTGCTAGAATGGTACCTTTTAAGCAAGGCTTTGGACCGTTTCCTGCTGATGTATTTCGTCTACCGTTTCCCGATGATTTTCATGGTGTTAGCTTAGAGGATACCAAAAGAGCTTTCGAATTATTATTTAGGAGCGACTGCGCTCCTGACCAAATAGCAGCAATATTTTTTGAACCTGTCCAGGGAGAAGGCGGCTATAATATAGCGACGAAAGAATTTATAGAATACTTGAGAATGCTATGCGATGAGCATGGTATAATATTGGTAGCAGACGAAATCCAATCTGGCATGGGCAGAACTGGGAAAATGTTTGCTATGGAACATTTCGGTATTGACCCAGACCTAACTTGCGTTGGTAAGAGTATTGGAGGAGGTCTCCCCATATCAGGTATAGTCGGTAAAGCAGATATCATAGACGACATCCCGCCTGGTGGATTGGGTGGAACATTTGGTGGAAACCCGATGGCTTGCGCAGCTGCTCTTGCAGTCATGGATGCTTTTGAAAGCGAGAACCTACTGCAAAAAGGGCTAGAAATGGGCGAACTGATTGACCAATACCTGAATAAAATGACGACCAGAAACTCATTTGACTGCATAGGGGATGTAAGAGGTCTCGGCTGCATGAACGCTATTGAGTTGGTTAAGGATAAAGAAACAAGGGAACCCGACGGTGAACTTGCAGCCAAAGTTGCTCAAATCGCACTTAAAAACGGTCTGATCCTTGTAACAGCTGGTCCTACCAGAAACGTCATAAGGTTACTTGTACCGTTAACCGCGTCGAAAGAAGTTGTTACCGAGGGCTTAAATATACTTGAAGCGTCGTTAGAGGAAGCTTGCTAACCAATTGGAGGCATATCAAAAATGAAAATGAGAGCCGCCGTCCTCCGAGAGTCTGGTTTACCCAGGCCCTATGCATCCTCAAGACCACTTAATATAGAAGAAATTGATCTTGAAGCACCCAGAGAGGGTGAAGTCCTTATTCAGATAAAGGCAGTTGGCCTTTGCCATTCCGATCTTGTGGCAATTAGTGGTGAACGCGGAAAACCTATGCCCATAGTCATTGGTCACGAAGCGGCGGGGGTAATTGTTGAGTTGGGAAAAAGTGTTGATCAATTTCAAATTGGTGACCATGTGGTGCCATCTTACGTAGCCAGCTGCGGACAATGCGAGATGTGTGAGAACGGTCGACCGGCACTTTGCGAGCCTGCAACAGTAACAAATGCCAAAGCCGTGCTTCGGGATGGAACAACACGATTAAAAAAAGATGGTGAGATAATCCATCATCACTCCGGGGTTGCAGGTTTTGCAGAATATGCGGTTCTGCCCAAGGAAGCACTGGTTAGGATAGATAAACATATTCCTTTCGAGCATGCTGCTCTTTTCGGTTGTGGCGTAGTGACTGGGGTAGGAGC
>CALDGA010000114.1 GCA_937942085.1 uncultured Flavobacteriales bacterium | reverse complement strand
GCTTCTTCATGTAGGGTATCATGTACGTGATTTTTTCCTTGCCCAGTGGCAAAAGTATAAACACGTGCCTTGGACTGTGTTAGCCCACTCAACGCATGTCAAAGGTATTGGGACCTATCGGGAAGGGATAGAAAAGCCACGCATTCAGGTTATTCTAGCCACAGGAATTCCCGAAGAGGTGTGCAAACACATCAATTTAGGCTTTCTTGATCCAGCAACGATAAAACCCGAAGTTTTTCAAGGACGAGAGGAAGAAGGTATCTTAGTGGTGCCCAATGCAGGAGAGCAACTTTGGCGGTTAGCAGATGGGAGTGTACCTGACATCGACCGCTTATAAAGCCTCGCTCCACAACCTTATTTCCAAACTTGCATAGCAGTGCGTTTATTATGTCTGAGCAACATGGAGGCTTCCCATCTCGGACTTCTATAAAGTCCCGTAGACGATGTCCCGCTAGCGGGTCATTTAAGCGGATCAACACCCAAGTACAGGGGCTTCTCCGCTGCGTCTTTCCCACAGGACACTCCACCGCCTTTGCCCGCCAGATTCGCTTCCTCGGCTACCCGCTGGTTTAGGGTATGCATATGCCTGCGGATGGCTTAGGATGGTGCAAAGAGCGCAAAAAGTGTATAAACCTTGTTTTCAAAGTGGGCGACAACCTAAGGACAAACCGTTCTCCAACGCTCTCAAACTTCGATAAGGGCTTCTTTCTCTTCTTCCGTTTAGTGCACAGCCTGTAGGGCCTAGGACAGGGCTGCCCATTTGCCTCAAGAAAGGTCTTTCGGATCGTTCTGCTAGGCCGAGAAGATCATCGGGATAAAACTCCTCACCCTTCTCACGCCTTGCCGCCAAAGATCCCTGAGCCCTTCCTCCCAGTTCCCGGTACTCTCCCCTTCTGCCGAAAGCCTAGGATCTCCTGGCGGCCGTTGGGCTTAATCCCTAAGGCGATGTACACTGGTTTCTTAGCGCCTTTTCCTCGGCAGACAGGAAAGAACGTTCCGCTCAGCAAAACTCCGTGGTATTCCCCATCCAATGGACGCTCTCGCCAAGCCCGTACCTCCTCCACACCCAGGTGAGTCCGGAGACGCTCTGGGGCGAATAGAACGCGCCGTAAATCCTTTCGAGGAAGCAGGAGATAGTGCGCGGGAGCTTAACCCACAGGCATGAAGAGTAAGGATAGCTTCGGAAAGTTCTAGGGGGCCTGCCGCCGATACGGGAGGATCTTGGGATGGGAATCCTCTTCCCACGCGTGAAGAATACGCAGGGCCTCTAGAGCACCGACGAGGGTCAGGAGGTCCCGCGTGTAGTAGCCGTTGGCCGTTGTTGGGGTGCTCTTTAAGGTACATGGTCCGCTCCTTATGTGTGATGCTTTCCAGGAGATCCTCCACCATGACCTTGATCCGCTCTTCCACCTCTTTTAGATCTCTTTGCGGGTTTTGCTCGGTATAGAGGCCTTCCCTCCTTTCTATTCCATGTTTTTCTGGGAAGGCTATTGTGCTACCCTGCGGGCACACTTCCCGGGACCCTGCCCTTCCTTGACAAAGGGTGGCGTTGCTAGTAGTATTATAATTTAAAAAAGGAGGTGAATCGATGAGGCGCTGGTTTGAAACCTTTGGGATAGTGGTGTTGCTAGCTTTCTTGGCGACGGCCCAAGTGGTCGAGACCATCACCATAAAAGCGTCTGTAATTGGCCCTGGCCCTATGGGGGTTAAAAAGGCAACAAACTTAGAACTGGCCGCTGAATATCTTAATCGCTTTCTAGAGGCCTGTGGAGCTAATATAAGGATCAAGGTTGAGGTGGAGTTTTCCGAGCTGAAGTGGGAGCCATTCGCGGAGAAGTTCTACCTTGATTTCCGTGCGGGTAAAGCACCGGATATTGTTACCCTGAGAGAAACGGCAGATCTTGCTGAAGGCGGTTATATTGTACCAATGACTAAACATGTTCAAACGTTTTGGAATCTTAACTATTACGACTTTTATCCCAATCTTTGGGAAGGGGCCAAATGGAAAGGTGAGATATGGGGTATTCCTCACGACATTTGTCCCGTAGGAATTTGGTACCGTAAGGACGTTCTGCGAGCCCTGGGGTATACCGATGCAGAGATAAGTCAGCTCCTCCCAGCGGATGGCAATACTACGCTAGAGGTGGTGGCGCGGTTGGCCAAAGAAGCTGTTGATGCAGGGCTTGTTGAATACGGTATTCTACATCGTCCTAGCAGTGGACCAGGCATATATGCCACACTTTTGGCATTTGGTGCCGAATGTTACGATCCCGAGAAGGGCACTTTGGTGCTTAATAAGTCTGCCCTGCTCCGGTTCTTAAAGTGGCATCAAGAGTTGGTGGCACAAAAGGTAATCCCACCAGCTCCACCTCCTTGGGCCACCATTCATGGAACGTTCGTCGCGGGAAAGACGTTCAGCACGTGGGCCAACCATGTAGGTACACCTGCGGAGTGGATGGAAAAGTACGGGCTTTCGGAGAAGGCCCTAGAAGAGGACCTGGGATTCCTCCCATTCCCACCAACTCAAGAAGAGAAAGCGAAAGGCCGGGGGCCGGTGTCGGTGCATGACTTTCCGTTGTACTTTGTAACCACTCAAAGTAAGTATCCTGAGCTTGCAATGCTCTTGATCATGTTCGCTACGAGTCCAGAAGCTTGTGCCATTCACTCTGCTTTTACCCTGCGTCCGCCTTATCGGATTTCGGCTCTTAATCACCCTTTGATAAAAGATAACGCCTATATCCAAAGGACGGCGCCATCAGCAGCAACTGTGCGTCCTGTGCCAATTCATCCCAAATTCTGGAGCTACCAGGCCCGGATTTTTGAAGCCTTGAAAGGAGTGGAAGCTGGTGTCGTTACTCCAGAAAAGGCGGTCGAGGATCTAGTTGCTTGGTTTTTGGTAGAAGTTCCTGAGGGCGTAGTGATCGAGTAAGGTAAGTCGCAGAGCAACGGGGAGGCCAGTTCGTTCTGGCCTCTTTTTTGAGATGAGGAGACTTTTAACTCTAAGTAGTAAAAAGGCGTCGCTAGCCATTTTCATGGGGCCCAGTGTTGGTTTAGTTCTTCTGTTCTATTTTATCCCGGTTATCCTGACCTTCCTTATCGCCTTTACTGATATGGGCCGGACATTGATTTGGCGCTTCATCGGTCTTGATAATTTTGCTCGGTTATTCGGCGTTGGAAGTCGGGACCCGCTTATCCCTAGAATCCTTTTGAATACCATTGTTTACACGTTGGGAGCGCTCCCGCTAACCATCGTCGGCGGACTTCTAATCGCAGTATTATCTATGAGAATGCGCCCAAGTGCAGGACTGTTCTTCCGTAGTGTTTTCTTCATTCCCCGAGCCATCCCGCCCGTGGTATGGGGATTTCTTTGGGCCTGGTCATTCGAAGGGACTCGCTATGGGTTATTCAATGCGATACTGGCGGCTTTAGGACTGCCAACCGTGCAATGGCTTATCCGTTATCCTATGATCATCGTAATTTTGGCCAATGGTTTTCTCGGGATTTCCTTGGCCATGTTGGTGTTCAGTGCAGCTATCGCGACAATACCTCAGGAACTCACGCGCGCCGCTGAAGTTGATGGAGCATCTGAGGGACAAGTCATTCGATACGTTATCCTCCCCATGCTCAAATGGCCGATCTTGACCATGACAGCGTGGCACTTGATGTCTTTTCTTAATTCTTACGTTTATATCATGTTGATCACAGGAGGTGGGCCGTATTATGCCACTGAAGTGTGGAGTCTTTATGCCTACCATGCAGCGTTCACTCAGTATCGCTATGGCTATGGTGCCAGCCTTGTGGTTTTGCTAGTAGTAGTAAACGTAGTTCTCTTTTTGATTATTCTTAAGGCATTTGGCATGCAGCGGATGTTGACCCGAGGAAAGATCGAGGTGTAGATTTTATGGCATACAAACGGGGAACAAAGGCTATCCCCTACTTGATATTGGGCTTTGTTGCTGCCCCGTTCTTGATTATGTACGTAGGGTTCTTTTTGCGAGCGTTTGGTGAAAAGATGGTGCTTGGAATTATTCCTGCCCAATGGGGAATTTACAATTTCCGATTTTTGTGGCAGCCTATCACGTGGGGACTGGAACAGACCACTATGTGGACAGCTTTCGGCAACACCATGTTTTTTGCCACTTTATCGGGGTTTATTGTAACAGTAATCTGTATGCTTGCAGGCTATGCTTTGTCACGTGTCGAATTCCGCGGAAGGAGTTTCTTTCTTATACTCCAATTGGTCCTCCATGCAGTGCCAGGCCAAATTCTACTCATTGCTGTCTTCTTTCTTCTTCTTTACATTGGTCTTTTGCACCGGATTCCAGGTGTTGCATTGGCTCGCGCCGCGCTCGAGATTCCCCTGGGGGTCTGGATGGCCAAAGGATTTTTTGATGGGATTCCTTGGGATGTAGAGCGAGCGGCCATGGTCGATGGATGTACACGCCTCCAAGTTTGGTATAAAATATTCCTTCCTTTGGTCAAGCCAGGCATAGCTGCAGTGTTCATCTGGGGATTTTTGTTTGCCTGGCATGATTTTATCTACGTTTACACTCTCCTTCCTGGAACAATCAAGGTAATGGCTACCTTGATCCAAAGCTTGTTGGCTACCGAGGTTATCGACTATGGTTACTTAGCAGCTCTATCTTTGATATACTCGATTCCTCCTCTTTCCTTGTTTATCTTCCTTCAAAGAGCGCTACTAAAAGTACCAATATTCGGAGGAAAGGGGACGTAATGAAGGTATTTCTAGACCGGTTGAGCAAATACTTCGGCCAAGTCAAAGCGGTGGATAACCTCACGTTAGCGATTGAAGATGGAGAATTTGTAGCTCTGCTAGGGCCCTCCGGTTGTGGCAAGACCACCACTCTTCTTACTATTGCCGGTTTTTACAAACCAACGGCAGGATTTGTTCTATTCGATGACAAAGTGGTCAACGAACTGCCTCCCAGGGAGAGAAACATAGGGATGGTTTTTCAATCCTATGCTCTCTACCCACATATGAGTGTTCTTGACAACATCACGTTTCCGCTCAGACTCAAAAAGGTAAGTAGAAAAGAGCGGGAAACAAAGGCAAAAGCGCTGGCTTCTTTACTTCGAATCGAAGATATATTGGAGAGAAAACCAGCGGAAATTTCCGGTGGACAACAACAGCGGGTCGCTTTAGCGCGTGCCTTGATAAAAGAACCTGGTTTGCTTCTTCTCGATGAGCCCCTTTCCAATCTCGATGCAAAACTTCGGGTCACTATGCGAGCCGAGATTAAACGTCTGCAAAAGGACCTTGGCATCACGACGATTCTCGTCACACATGACCAAGTTGAAGCCATGACTATGGCAGATAGAATTGCAGTCTTAGAAACAGGGAAGCTTCAGCAAGTGGGGCCTCCGGAGGAGCTGTATAATTCGCCGGCTAACTTGTTTGTAGCGGGTTTCATTGGGACTCCACCTATGAATTTTCTTGCCGCAACTTTAGAAAAGCGAGAGGGGAAATTTTTTATTACGACTGAACGCTTTTGTCTTCCTCTTCCAGATTCTGTGACCATGAAAATTTGCCAAATACCTACACCGCATGATGTAATAGTGGGCATCCGTCCCGAAAACATTAGCATTGGCCAAGGAGAGATTCGGGGTGAAATATATGTAGTGGAACCATTGGGCAGAGATACTCTTGTTTCCCTACATATCGGAACTGAAATTATCAAAGTCATTGCTCCGCCAACGTTCAGAGCTAGCCCTGGTGAACAGGTCCAGTTGACGTTTTCTGAGGAGAAAGTTCATCTTTTCGATAAAGAGACAGGGAAGTCCCTTCTTGTTTAAAGAAAGGGGTGATAAGTAATGAAAATAAAAGGGATAGGAATCAACGTACATCCAGACCATATCGGTGGAGAAATTGAAAATCTTGAACGAGACTTGAAATTCTTTCAGGACATAGGTTATGAGTATGTGGAGATTCCAGTGGATGCAATAGATGTGATACGCTGTGGAAAACTTGACCCACGTCAAATGCGAGAACTCAAGGCCTTGCTTAGTGGATTAGATCTAAAATATACCGTTCATGCCCCAATAGCATTGGATCTTAGAGATGTGAATAACCTGGAAATACAGAAAGATCTCTTTCGAGCATGCATAGAATTTACAGCTGAAATTGGTGCAGAAATCTTTGTTTACCATTATAATCAAAAAACCTCGAATCCGATAATTGAACAAATCTTTTATGAAGGAATGTTAGAAATGGCCGAGTATGCAAAAGAAGATATTCAAATTTGCATAGAAAATATTGAAATTGACACAGTACAAAATGTAGTTGAATTTGTTAAAAAAATTGAACGAAAAAATGTTGGTATGACGTTCGACTTTGGTCATGCTTATCTAGCAAGCAAACGTTTTAATTATGATTTCTTGGAATCCGTGAGGCTGGCGAAACCGTATATCCGCCACATCCATGTACAAGACAACTTTGGTCGCTTTGAAGAGCTCAGGCTTGCAGGGTATGAACAATATAAGCTCATTCCGTACCGCAAGCTAGTTGCATTAGGAAAAGGGGATCTTCATCTCCCGCCTGGTTGGGGTATCGTACCTTTGAACGAGGCATTTCAACTTTTAGATAATTTTGAAGGAGTGTTCATGTTGGAATACCACCATCATCGCTACCGGTCTCAAGCCCGCGAGATCCTTGAGGCAGCAAGGGCATACGTAAGACGGCATGATGCCTCGTTGAAACAATAGCGAGTAAACAATTTGATTCTATTATAGTTGGGTATTTAGCAAAAGAGTTAAAATAGCTTATCATGAAAAGTTATGATTCTATGCGCAAATTATGTTTAAGCAACATGATAGCTTCCCATCCGGATCTCTGCAAGGCCCCGGCCGATTCCTTAAGGTGCTCGTTTAAGTGACTCAACACTTGGTAGAGGAGCTGCCGCTTCTTTTCCACAAAATTCCTTCGCCACTTTTGCCCGACAATTTCATCTCCTTGGCCGGCGCTTCCGCTAGTTTGGGGTGCCAAGTACATGCAGATGGGTTTGGGATGGCGCATGAACGCCGAGAGAGCATAGGGTCTGGTCTCTCAGGGAGAACAACCCGAGGATAAATTCTAACGCTTTTGAAAGCGTTTTTTTCGCCTCTTCTTCCGTTTCTGCTCCCTACAGGGCTTTCAGGTCCTGGGCCAGGGCCTCCCGGTCCCTCCTCCTTGGTAAAGGGCATGGCGTACAGCATGAAACACACAAAGTTGCCCATTTGCCTCAAGAAAGGTCTTTCGGATCGTTCTGCTAGGCCGAGAAGACCATCGGGATAAAAATCCTCACCCTTCTCGCGCCTTGCCGCCAAGAGCCCTTCCTCCCGGTTCCCGGTACTCTCCCCTTCTGCCCTCATACCTCCGAAAGCCTAGGATCTCCTGGCGGCCGTTGGGCTTAATCCCTAAGGCGATGTACACTGGTTCCTTAGCGGCTTTTCCTCGGCAGACAGGAAGGAAAGTCTCGTCCGAGACACCGCACAGAGTAGCCTATGTCTGGAGAGGCTCCCGCCAACATGCCCCCTCCACCACCGCGTGGTGGGTGAGGATGGAAATGTTCTGGGACGAATATAACAGGCCGCGGATTCCTTCAAAGAACCGCGAGGTGGCATGGGCGCTTTCCTAAGCATACAAGACTTCAGAACGTTCCGAGAAAGTGTGAGGCTGGTGCGAAGGATTTATGGGGAGTAA
>CALDGA010000113.1 GCA_937942085.1 uncultured Flavobacteriales bacterium | reverse complement strand
TCCCTGGACACCGCAATCCATAGCCCTTCCGTCTCGAACACCAAAGCCGGGATGGAGAGATCTTCTACACCGAGGGTGACCCCAGCTCGGCGCATCCGGTAGGCCCGCACCTCCTGGGTCACCCGCACCTCGCCCAGCCCTACCCGCAGCTCCCCAAAGCGCCGCTCTTCCATGGTCCGCAGGATCCGCACGTCCTCCTGGATCAGGGGCTCCGTGTAGTAGTCGACCTCCTCTTTCACACAGTGGGCCACGCCCCCATCCAGGTCCAGCTCGCGCACAAGGTAGGTCTCGCCCTGGTGGAGGAGGACTGCGCCCGGGTAGGCCTCCTTCAGGGCCCGCTCGTAGTCCATGGTCTCCAAGGTTTCTCCGTCTACCTCGATCCAGATCGTGCGGTCCGAGAGGTTGTTGAGGTCCACGAGCTCCACTGGGGCCACGGTCCCGGCGTAAACGAGACCCACGGGGTCTTGGCCACCAGGCCCGTCTCAAGGAGGGCCTGCGCCGCACCCTCCGCAGGCCCGACAGCCAACACCGGTAATATGGCCAAGATTTTCTGGGTAGACCAGCAACTTTCTGCTTTTTCTTCCGCTGAGAAATAGTGCCACAAGTGTAGCTCGATATCATGAACTAAGCTTGCGAGTGATACTTACATGGTGTATGAAGATTTTGTGGTTTTGAACGATGATCTCAGTGCAGAGACTACAATTTCTAACTGTAGCCTGTTTTATGCTGCAGTCGAGTTTGTGAAATCGTGTTCGACGAGGATTCTGGTGTCTCGCTGAAGCTCAGCGTGGAGAAGCAATCCAGCAGGCATGGCAAAACGCGCCCGAAGTAGGTAGGCAACGGTTTATAGCTTTACGCCAAAAAAGCATCTTTTCCAGCGACTTGGCGAGTTCTCGCTGAATTTAATTCATACTTGAGACACGTTTCGGCTGAGAATTTTACGCGCACCACTAACACACAACACCAGCAAAGTAGAGAGTCCGATCATTATTATTCCTAATGCAGAAACCCGGCCCCAGAGGCCATCGTAAGCGTACCTCAGAACTTGCACAGAAAGAACTTCGCTGCCTGGACGCGCTAATACTGCAGCTACACTCAACTCCCGTACAAACATAGATGATAATAGCGTCCAGGCGGAAAATATCCCTGGTGTTACAAGTGGGATCATGATTCTGCGAAATGTGCCAAGGAAGCTGGCTCCGCAGACACGGGCTGAATCCTCTAGATCCTTGTGGATCTGGAAAAAGGCGCTTCCTAATGGTCGTACGCCGTATGGTAAATATGTTCCAACAAAGGCTAAAAGAAGGGCCCAAATCGTCCCATACAGAGGTGTGCGCACAAGAAACCACATAAATCCGATTCCAATAACAAGGCCAGGAAAGGCATAACTCATAAACGTCAGTGAGTCCAAAAGCCCAGTAAGACGGCTACGGATGCGAGCGGATGCGTAGGCGACAAAGAGGGAAAGCAACACTGCTACAGTAGCTCCGGTTATTGCGATAAAGGCAGTATTTTTGAGGGCACGCCCAGCTATCGGGTCGGAAAAAACGTATTTCCAGTTTACAGTCGAAAAGAGTGCCCAAGCTTTTGCGCTTGGTGGTACTACATAAGGTAGAAAACTCATGTAGACGAGCACTGCCAAGGGAAGAATAGTCAACACTAAAAAGAACAGGAGTACAGCGAGAAAAAGCGGCCAGCGGGCCAACTTAAGCTTGATGATCTGAGGTCGATAGCCCTTGCCCGTGACGGTTACGAACCGCTCGCCTTCTCTAGTGAGACGACGGTAAAAGTAAACCGAAATCAAGGCAATTACCAGCACCAAGACCCCCACCGCTGCAGCCTTGCCGTAGTCTGGGGACCAACCGATGGACACGATACGATAAATATAAGTGGTGAGGACTGTGACACGGCCAGGGATGCCGACCATTTGCGGTACAGCAAAGGCCGCAAAGCCACGAATTATAGCTAGCATAAACGCTGCTAGCACTGCTGGCCGCACGAGCGGCAGAGTTATTCGCCTCAGTACTTGCCTTAAGTTAGCACCGCTTACCCGCGCAGCCTCTTCCAAGGCGGGATCAAAAGAAAACATAGCTGGTGCCACCACCATGAACGTTATCGGCACATCTAGAAGGCCTTCAAGAAATATCATCCCTGTAAGGGAGTAGATGTTAATTGGGCCAGAAACCATCGGGAAAAGCCTGCGGAGCCATATGTTTATAAGCCCATTAGAAGGATTAAGAAGCATGATCCAAGCAGCAGCAAAGAGAACGTGGGGGAACATCATGGGGACAAGAGGCAGGATCTGAAAAAGCTTTTTGCCAGGGATATCGGTACGCACATTCAAAAAGGCAAGCAGTGTCCCCAAAACAGTGGCTAATGCAGAAGAACTGAGCACAAAGATCAAGGTGTTTCCGATGATCTGGGGTAGAGCTGGGTCAGCATAAATAGCCACGTATTTTTGGATGGTAAAGGGGCCGATACGTCCTAACCGCTGGGAAAAGCTTCCCAAAAGCAGCATTACAGCCGGTCCCATGGTGAGAATAGCGACAAGCAATATCAGGATGACGACAAAGAGGCTTCTACTTGAACTGGAGCGACAACGCACTAAGCCTGGATAACTCTGCACCATTGTGGCGCCACCCTAAGCTCCACGATCTCCTCCGGCCTTGGCACGAAAGAAACGGTGGACTGAAGTTCGGCTAAAATTGTTGTTTTTTCGTCCAGTTGTACCCGCACTTCGTATTTTTCACCGGTAAAAATTACAGAAATTACCCTTCCGGAAAGGATATTCCCTTCCCCAGTCAAAGTGAAGAATTCCGGGCGGATCATCACCACTACCTCAGTTCCTTCAAAGATAGTTTCATTAGCGGTGCATAGCAGAGTTCCAAACGGAAACTTTACTTTTGCATATCCTCCTTCGTTGTAGCCAAGAAATACACCCTTCAAAAAGTTAGCACGACCGATGAAATCCGCCACAAAGTGATCTTTAGCAAAGAAATACAGCTCTCTTGGCGTCCCACGGGCAACAATTCTCCCTTGGTTCATGACGGCGATCTCGTCGGATATGGCCAATGCTTCTGCTCGGTCATGAGTGACATAAATGGCGGTTATTCCGAGTTCTACAAGGAATCCGCGCAGTTCATGTCGCGTGGCCTCGCGAAGTTTGGCATCCAGATTCGAAAGAGGCTCGTCAAACAAAAGAACACGTGGCTGGCTTACCAAAGCGCGGGCCAACGCCACCCGTTGCTGCTGTCCTCCGCTAAGACGTGTAGCAAGTCGGTTTTCAAATCCTGCCAGTTGTACCATTTCCATGACCTCGCGTACCCTTCGCTCCGCCTCTCGACGAGGAATTTTTCTCATCTTCAAAGGGAATGCCACGTTATCAAATACTGTCATATGTGGCCAAATAGCGTAGGATTGGAAAACCATTCCGATCTCTCGTTTTTCTGGTGGAATATCGATTCGTTTTATCTTCGACCATACTAACTTCTTGCCAAACCTGATTTCTCCAGCATCCGGCTCCTCTAGACCAGCAATACAGCGAAGGAGGGTTGTTTTCCCACACCCAGACGGGCCCAAAAGGCCGATCACTTTGCCAGACGGGCAAAAAAGGCTTACCTCATGTAAGGCACGCGTGCTTTCTGTCCTAGTATAGAAAATTTTCGTAATGTTTGTTACCTCTACTTCCATAGGTCATCATGAAACATGGGCGGGTAGCTTAGCAAGCTACCCGCCCATGCTTTTCTCACTTTTTCTTAAAGATTTCTGCAAACACCTTACTCCAGTAAGCGATTTCTTCATCGGAAAGATCGCGTGCCGGGCGGACTTGAGTGTTATGGATGTTAGGGATCGGAGGATAAACGCCTTCATATAGCACGTACTCCCCAACTTTCTCCGCCAAGAGTGTCGCGGTCTCTCTGGAAAGCCAGAAATCAATGAAAAGTTTCGCCGCATTAGGGTGTTTCGGGTTCTTCACAATGGCGATAGCTCTAGGCGAACCGAACAGGCCTTCAACCACGTTGGCCCACATGAGAGGGGCGGGCGCTTTGGTGATGATGTACTTTGGCATGGAGATTCCCAGAGCTTTTTCTCCTCGTGCTATGGGATCCGGCGTAGGCCCAAACGATGCTACAAACATGGGCTCGTTATCTGCTAGCCCCTTGAGCCAGGCTAGCCACTCCTCTTCGCTGGCAAACACGTTGTTTTCCTTAAGACCTACAAGCCAAGAAATTGTGGTGGCGTGGGTCGTTGGGTCAGGCATGACAATCTTTCCTTTCCACTTAAGATCTGCCAGATCCTTATAAGAAGTTGGGACCTCCTCAGGCTTAACAAGCTCTGTATTGTAAAGGATGCACACATATTCAATGCCAAAGAGTTGGATAACCCCATCGGGGTCGCGTGTCCACTCCGGATAATTAATGCTTTGTGGTGAAACGTAAGTCCCCAGAACCCCTTCTTTCTTCAGGATTTGCAAAATAGGTAAAGGCCCTTGTATTACATCTGCAAGAAGCCTTCCGGCTTGGAACTCTGTCATCACCACAGGAATGAATTTGTCGGTAGAAATGCGTACATACTCTGCTGGAAAACCGTAAAGTTCCGCAAATTTAGCCATAATCGGTTCAACACCTGTGATGTTCGCATAAAACACCACTTTTCCCTCGGTTCTGGCCGCCTCAATGAGCGATTGCTCTTGAGCTACCGCAGTAAACGTTGCACAAACGACTAAAACAACCAGCAACCACTTCATATCATCACCCCCTAAGCTTTAAGAAGTTTAGCATTGCCTGCCAGACTTGGCAACCTGATCCAAGAAAAGAAAAGCAAACACTCCGTAGTCTTGAACGCCAGCAAAGCTTTGCGGTAACCTCATCAATTCCCAAACGGAAAAGAAATGGAGCGCTCTGC
>CALDGA010000112.1 GCA_937942085.1 uncultured Flavobacteriales bacterium | reverse complement strand
CCGCGACCCTCAGCTTGGAAGGCTGATGCTCTACCAACTGAGCTACTTCCGCGGTTGTGGGGGGAGCAGGATTCGAACCTGCGAAGGTTTCCCAACGGATTTACAGTCCGTCCTCGTTGGCCGCTTGAGTATCCCCCCGGTGTCGCACCTACCTCACTTTAAATAGGTGCAAATTATTGAGCCGGTAGACAGATTCGAACTGACGACCCCGAGATTACAAATCACGTGCTCTGGCCAACTGAGCTATACCGGCTTTTTAATGTCAAAGATCTTCCGTTTCTCAAACGGACTGCAAATGTAGTAAAGAGATTGAAACGAACAATACCTTGTAAAAAAAAAGTGAGGGCCTTTTTGCCCCCACTTTAATTTATCTGTTCACGGCCTATGTTTCTTGGACTTAGCCGCGCAGTTTAGTCTTATATTTTTTTAGTTGACGTATAATTACTTCCACCGCCAAATCAGCAGCCTCCTCAAAAGACTTCTTTTCTTTAGTCACAACAATCTCACTGCCTGGAATAGACATTCGCATCTCAACAATTTTATTGGCTCTTAAATGGTTGTTATCCACTTTGAGGAATACCTCCGTACTGATCGTACGGTCATAAAAGTGTGTGGTCTTGTGCAAGCGGTCCTTAATAAAGGTGAGCAACTTGCCATCTGCTTTGAAGTTTACAGATTGAATATTCACTGTCATAGCGCTTAAAATTTATGACCCCTTAGGGTGGGCCTGGTTATACACTTTGACAAGCTCCTCAAACGTACTCGTTGTATACACTTGAGTCGAACTCAAACTTTCGTGGCCTAATAACTCCTTTACCGTGTTAATATCCACTCCTGCATTTAAGAGATGCGTGGCATACGAATGGCGTAGCGTATGAGGATTTTTGTCCACCACCGTTGTGGTTCCTTTAAGGTAGAATAAAACCCGGTTATAAACAAGTTGTGGATAGAGCTTTTTGCCCTTGGGGGTCAATAAAAGTTCAGGATCCTTTGCAAGGGCCAAATGGGCCCTGCGTTTCATATATAAATCGAAATACGAAGAAATACTCTTAGGTATTGGAATCTGGCGTTCCTTATTGCGCTTTCCTATGACTCGAACCGTCTGTCGAGACCAATCGAAATCTGCGGGCTGCAGCGATATGAGTTCGGATTTGCGCAAACCAAGTCCATATAGGAGCAAAAGCATTAATTGGTCCCTAGTACCCACAAAATCATCCTCGAAGCGACCTGCATCGCTGAACAAAGCATTCAAATCTTCCCGTGGCACACTCATCACCACCTTCTTTGGCGTTTTTAAACTTCGTACGTGCTCCACCGGGCTTTGGCTGATAAGGCCTTCGCGAATGCCCCATTTGTAGAACGAGCGCAAGGTGCTGAGCATGCGATTCACACTTCGAGGGGTGATGCCTTGCTTGCTGCGCCAAATGACGAATCGCTTCGCGTGTTGAAGGGTTGCTTGGAAAAGGGAAATCTCAGCTTCGGAGGCGAGGTAATCCGACCAACGCTCTAATTCCTTTTCATAGGCCAACAAGGTGTGGTCGCTGAAGCGCTTCTCCGTTTGGAGGTACGTGAGGAATTGGGCAATGTGGTCGGTCTGTGTCATCAGTGAAGGAAAGGTAAGCCGCTACTGGGGTAAAAACAAAAAACCCAGCCGAGGCTGGGTTTCTTTCTTGCTATTTAAGAAGCGCTTATTCTTGTTCTGCTTGACGCAAACCTTGAACGTAAGCCGCTTTCATATTCATGCGACGCTTAGCTTCTGTCGGTTTCGTGTGGTAACGATTGTTGCGAAGCTTGCGGACTACGCCCGTTGAGCTGTGCTTTCTTTTGTAACGCTTTAGTGCGCGTTCGATTGATTCACCTTCTTTAACATTAATTACGAGCATAGTAACACCTCCTTTCTTTGTGGGCTGCAAATGTAAGCGGTTTTTCTTATTCGCTGATATAAAGTTTAAAAAAATCAACTTGAGCGGAATCCCAATAATTCCATGTGGCCAATTCTGCCCAGGTCACCACCCCAAAACTTTCTCGGTAGAAAATGATTTGCTTGACTTGGGAATACCGAAATCCGGGGACCTTTAGCAGCGAATCCATTGGGCTATCATTGAGAGACCAGCGCGGGGGAGCCGGTCGCACTTCGAGGTAATGATCCCAACGTTCGTCCCAACCTCGATCAAAAGGAAACTTCTGTTTTAGCTGCTCCAAGGAAGCGATACTCCCCCATTGCTCTCGCTCGCGTAGGATTGATTTGGCACCCCACGGCCCTATGCCGGGAATATTGATGAGGGAAAGACTATCGGCAGTATTGAGATCGACGGGAGCGATCTTCTTGGATTCGGGCACAGGTGCAGGACGAAAAGCACGACGAGGCGCCTTGACCTTTTCCGGTGCAGTAAAATCAAAATTACCCAAGTGTATCCAAAGCGTGTCCATGGCTGGAAGCTCGGCTAAGGCTTTTTTACCGGTAAAGTACCATTGTCGGGTGCGACGAAATTCTAAAGATTTTCTTGCCCTTAAGGAGATGGGGAGCGCGGAAATAGCGAGGGAATCCAAATAGTTGATGCGCAAGGGCTGAGGGTTATGAGCCCACCACAGCTTGAGGAAATCTTCGCGGTCTTCTTCCCGCTTGGATTGTGGGAAAAGCCAGATGCTGGCGGCCATAATGGCCGCCAGCATCAACAATGCGGTGCGCTGTAGTTCGTGGAGCACGGGGTGGGGTTTCTTATAAAATTGGTCCCTCCCCGAACCATCTCCAAATAATGTGAAGAACTAAAAGTTACGAACCTATCTGGGGTCGTTGTCGTTCTCGCTGAAAGAATCCGGTTCTGGTTTCGCCGGAGTCTTTAGCACTTTACGGAAGAAGTAGATGGTCGCGCCCAAGACGGTGCCTTGGGTCAAAATGATCATAATTAAGGCTGATGTGGTCATGAGGATGCGTTTTGTTTGCGGCGGTTAGAGGCTACTTTCACCATGGCCACTAGTGCGAAGAAACAAGCCAACAAGAAGAAGCGGCTCATATCTACGTAGAACATGTTGGTGAAATGACCGTCGGCCACCCATTGTACTCCGGTGTTGATGTGGAAGATCTGATTGATAATACTGTCGTTCGCCCAAGGCCAGCCCTGTCCACTAAATAGGGAATTGAAGGCGGTGGACCAATCGGACAATTCTCCATTCAAGGGTTTGAACAATGACGTGAGAAAAATGATTCCGATAAACAGCGGCGTGACGTATTTAATAATAGGGCGATAGATGCGCGGGACGTTCATGTCGGCACCGTCAGTGATTTCCTTCCAGCCTTTGTCCATGCCGAAGACCCATGCGAATAGAATGACCTCGGCCAGGGCGAAGATGACAAGGCTCACGGTCCCTGTCCAATAATCGTATTCGTCGAAGACGCCTTTTTCAAAGAAGAAGATGGTCGGCAAACCCATGGCGAGGATGGCAATACCTAAGAGCATGGCACTGCGGTTTTTGCTCCATCCGAACTCGTCTTGAACGAAGCCCATCCATGGCGTACCCATGGCCAGTGAGGAGGTAATTCCTGCAAAGAACAATAGACCGAACCAAGCGACACCTGCGATGACCGCGAGAACACTGCCCCATTGGTCGAAAAGGAAAGGCATGGTCTTGAAGGCCATCATAAAGCCGGCATTGTCCACTACCCAATCCAAACCGAGGTAACCGACGGCAATGGGGATTACTACTGCAGAACCTAGTACAATCTCCACAAAACCGTTCATCCATCCTGCAGACATGGCGTTCAGGGCGATATCGTCTTTTTGTTTTAGGTATGAGCTATAACAGTGAATGGTTCCCATCCCCACACTCAAGGTGAAGAAGATCTGACCGGCGGCGGCCAACCAAATTTTTGGATTTGCGAGGGTGGTGAAATCAGGTTCCCACAAGAAGTTCAATCCCACGAAGGTGGAACAATCTTCACAGCGACCGGTAGAACCGGTAGTCCAAGACATAATAGCGAGGAAGGCGCCGAAACCGATGAGCAATGGCATGGCGATTTTTGCCACTTTTTCAATACCCGCGCTCAGGCCGCGTGAGAGAATATAGATGTTGACGCTTAAGGTAATAAGGAAGGCCAACAACGCCCAGACGGGGAAGTTGATGCCGGAACCTAGGTCGACGTAGCCGTTGAAGAAAGCATCCAGTCCGGCCAAATCCATGCCCAAGAAATCACCCTTGAGGGATTTGAGGGTGTAGGTTAAGGTCCAGCTTTCGATGTAGGTGTAGTAGGCCATCACCCCCATGTTGGTGAAGATTCCGAATACGCCGAAGTATTTCCAAAAACGCTTGTGCGTCATGTTGTCCAAAATGAAGGGGGTGCTGTGATCGCCGAATCGGCCACCAAATCTACCCATCGCCCACTCTACCCAGAGCAATGGAATTCCCATGAGCAAGAAGCTAACGAGGTAAGGGATGATGAAGGTTCCGCCGCCGTTTTGAACGGCTTGAACGGGGAAACGCAAAAAGTTACCGAGGCCTACGGCATTTCCTGCCATAGCGAGGATGAGACCAACGCGTGAGCCCCAAGATTCTGTTGTGTTCGACATGCTCCTTCCGGATTCGTTTAGAGTGAATCCCGAAAATAGTGGAAAGCGCTATACTTGACAAATATCAGGCTACAATCCTGCCTGCTCTGCGATGATTTCGAGTGCTTCGGCAAATGTGTGCGGTGCGTAGCCCAATTCCTTTCGTGCTTTGTTAATATCAAAACCCGTTATTGGCGGGCGTTTGGCGGGCTGATTCAAGGTGGTACTGTCCACGCGCGTGACCGAATCCATGGAGAGGTTGAAGTGCTGCGCGACTTGGCCAACGAGCTCGTAAATGGACATATAGTCCGGTCCGGAGATGTTGAATACGCCCTGGGCTCTTTGATCTGCGGCCAATAAAGCGCCCTGTGCAAGGTCTTCGGCGAGTGTGGGTGTGCGGAATTGGTCGTCCACCACGTTGATGGCTTGGCCTTTTTCCAATGCGCCTTTGGCCCACAGAACAATATTGCTGCGGCTCAGGTCCTCGGCCATACCAATCACCAGTACCGTTCTTAAAATGCTGTAGGACGGCAATTGCTCGACGATTTTTTCCGCTTTAAGCTTGGTCCAGCCGTAGTGGCTAATCGGGTTCGGCTCCGCTTCTTCTTTATACGGGCCGTCCTTCCCGTCGAAAATGAAATCCGTGCTGATGTGTACCAGGTGTGCACCCACCTGCTGGGCCGCTTCGGCCATGTGGCGCGTGCCCTCAACATTCATCAAGGTGGCTTGCTCGGGATGTAGTTCGCATTCGTCTACGTGCGTCATTGCCGCGCCGTGAATGATCACATCCGGCTGAAACTCCCCCACTACTCGCAACACATCCTCGCGGTCGGTGATGTCCATCGAAGCGTAGGCCGCCGTTCCCATGTTTTGGGTTCTGTTCGCCCCACGAGAGGTCGCCAAGAACTCGTGTTGAGGAAAAGTCGGTGTAGCGTGGCTGATTTTTTGGCCAAGAAGGCCGTTCGAGCCGGTGTAGAGAATTTTCATGGATTGGAGTTTGGACAAAATTACCGCGTTTGCGCTGAGAACCATTTACGCAACGCTCGAATTTCATCGTCATTGCCCAGTACATACAATTTTGAATGTGGGGCCAGTTGCATGTCAGGCGATGGATTCACCGTCAATGCTCCGCTTTCGTCCACATATCCTATGACCGTACAGCCTGTCTCCTGGCGGATTTGGAGGTCTTTGATATTCTTCGAACCCTTCGTTTCAGGCAGCTCGTCCACCTCTATTTCTTCAATATTTGTCGCGCTGGATCCTCCCACACTCAGGTGGTCAAGGAAATTCATCACGCCCGGGTTCATCAGGTTGTGCGCCAGGTGTGCCCCACCGACCAAGTTTGGACTGACGGTGTAGTCCGCGCCCGCGGCAAGGAGCTTTTTCTCGGTACTCTCGGTATTCGCGCGGGCGCCAATTTTTAATCCCGGATTGAGCTGGCGTGCACTAATGACCACAAAGAGGTTGTCGGTATCTGAGGCTAGGGCGGCGATGAGGGAGCTGGCCTTCGAAATATTCGCCTTCTCTAAAATTTCATCCGCCGTAGCGTCTCCAATAATGAGAAGGGCACCGGCGAATTCTTCTCGAAAGCGCTCGGCACGTTCGGCATCCTGTTCGATAATGACCACTTGGGCCTTGTAGGAAAGAAGACGATCCACCACTTGGCGGCCATTTCTTCCCAAACCACATACGATTACATGTCCTGCTAACTTTTCCACCTTGCGTTCTAATCTTTTGGTTTTGACAAATTGCTGAACACTTCCGTCAAGCGCTAATTGGGCCAATAAACCTGCCCCATAAGCGAACGTTCCGAAGCTGCCCACGATCAAGGCAATGGTGAACCAAGTACCTCCTGTGCTCAACGGTCGCACCTCGTTAAAGCCCACCGTACTCACGGTTTGAATGACCATGTAAAACGCCTCCAACCACGAATAGGATTCGATGTAGCGGTATCCGATAGTGCCTGCCAACAAAATGAAGGCAAATACTGCAAGGGCTTTTCTAAGGCTGTGGAACGGATTGTTCATCCCCTTAAAGGTAGCCTAAAGCTCTATTAATTGATGCTACTAAGATTGCTTACTTTGAACAATCACTTTGTCTTTTTTAAGCCGTATTGGGCTTCATAAAAGGTGGCAATCTCCGCATACGGTCCGAATTTATGCTGCTCAGGCGAGAAATCATCTGTCCAAGGACCGTATGGCGTTGACATTGGCTTGAGCGTTCGGTCCGGAAAATCTGCTTCAGCATTCGCTTTAATGGGGCGATCAAAACTATTGATATACCCTGCCACATCGAAGGCTTCTTCGTCCGTCAACAATGGCTCATCAGCAGCGGTCCCAAGCGGCATATTCCCTTTAATGAACTGCGCTGCCGTCAACACGCGGTGCATACCAGCACCGTGATTGTATGAATCTGGACCCCAAAGCGGTGGATAGGTATATCCGTTGCTGCCTGGCTTGCGTTCCCCTTGACCATCTTCCTTATGACAAAGTTGACAGTGCTGCACATAGACATCCTTACCGTGCTTCAAATCCACGGCACGATCTGGGTACGTGATGGAAAGGAATTTGTTGCCCTTGACTTTTTCTCCACGCGGCTTATCGTAGCTCAACCATTCCATGTAGGCGACCATGGCTGCCATTTCATCACTCTCTACAGGGAGTGGCTTGCCGTTCATGGAACGCTGCATACACCCGTTGATGCGCTCTTCAATGGTTCCTTCTTTGTTTTCGCGACCGCGGAACTGAGGAAATTGGCTAGGAACAGTAACGAATGGCGCAGCGAAGGGCTTGCCTCCACCGTCGAGGTGACATGAAGTACAATTGAGGTTGTTCCCCGCGAAAGGGGTTTCACTATTTGGGCCCAAGTGGTCCGCAGTCTCCGTAATGAGCTTTCTACCCCAAGCTACCTGTTCGTTGGTCGCCGGGTTCAAGAAATCTACATTTTCAAAGGCCTTATAATCCCATGGCACATTGGGCACGACTTCAGCCATAGCCGGATAATTAGTCGGTTCTGGCACATTCTTAGAAATTGTCCAAATGGCGACCAATAAAATCAAGCCAAAAAAGAAAGTCTGCATCGCCTTCCCCATCTGACCGATGAGGTTGGCGAGCTGAAATTTTCTATCCTCAGGAAGTTGCTTGAAATCCATGGAGGGCAAGGTTTAGTGTGGAAGTTTGTTGCGAACTAGTCCGTAAACAAAGGTTCCTAGGATTGCGCTGGCCAATACGATAACATATCCACCGTATCCTGCACCGATGTTTACCACAATTGGCCCCGGACAAGCACCGCTAAGTGCCCAACCCAAACCGAAGATGGTACCTCCAAGCAAGTAGCGCCAAATGCTCCAAGCCTTAGGCTGGAATACAATAGGAGCTCCTGTAAAATCCTTCACATTATTCTTTTTGATCAACCAAACCATCGGCACACCCAAAGCCACCGCCAATCCGATGATTCCGTACATGTGGATAGATTGGAAACGGAACATTTCCTGAATGCGGTACCAAGAAGCCGCTTCACTCTTGAACATGATGATTCCGAAGAACACACCCGCTAGTAAAAATTTAAAATTCTTCATGGCTTAGTAAATTAATGGGAATAAGAAATGAGTCATGGCCAATCCACCAATGAAAAAGCCTACTACCGCCAACAAAGATGCTGGCTGCAGATTCGAAATACCAGAGATGGCATGTCCGCTGGTACAACCACCAGCATAACGCGCGCCAAATCCTACCATAAAACCACCGGCAATCAAGATCCAAAGGTTAGTAGAATTGCTCATGGCTTCCCAAGAGAATTGACTTGCAGGAACAAAACCGTCCACGGTATCAAAACCAAGGTTCGCTAAATCTGCAATCGTTGATTCCGAAATAGCCACAGTGTAGCCTTCCGGAGAAAGGAAGTTCATCGCGATGTATCCGCCGATACCCGATCCAACAAGGAACATCAAGTTCCAGCTTTGTTCCTTCCAATTGAATTGGAAAAAGGGTGCAAATTTATCCGCACCACACATCGTACATAGTGTACGCAAGTTGCTCGAAAAGCCGAAGCTCTTCCCAAAATATAGCATGATGAACATCACCAGCGCGATCAAAGCGCCGCTCACGTACCATGGCCAAGGTTGCATAATCAAATCCATGATTAAAAAGTTAAGTTAAACGAGTGTACAAGCTCAGCGGTTAGGGGGTAATGGGTAAATGCGTAAAAAGCCGCACCCCTTGAGGCGCGGCTTTTCTGCGGTTTATTATGGTCTTACAAGGTTGAAGGACATACGTAATCTGTCACGTTCAATCCCGCTTCTTTAATGGCTTTGAAACCACCTGCAACATCCACCATGTTGTGGTAGCCACGGGCTTTCAAAATAGAAGAGGCAATTACAGAACGGTATCCTCCAGCACAGTGCACATAGAACGTACCTTCTTGTGGTACAGAAGCCATTTGATCGTTGAAGTAATCTAGTTCAACGTTCACAGCATCTACCACGTGCTCGCTCAGGTATTCACCTTTCTTACGTACGTCAACGATAGTGGCACCTTCAATGCCTTTCAATTCTTCGGCCGTTACTTGATCCAAGGTATCTACATCCTTACCGGCTGCTTTCCATGCATCAAATCCACCCTCCAAGAATCCTATTGAATTATCATATCCTACACGAGACAAACGCGTTACCACCTCTTCCTCGCGACCAGGTTCTGCAATGATCAAAATAGGTTGTTTGATATCGAGGATCAACGCACCTACCCACATCGCAAAGCTACCGTCGATACCGATGAAGATAGATTGTGGCACAAATCCTTTGATGAAGGTGTTTTGGTGACGCGTATCAATGACCAAAGCTTCTGTTTCGTTCGCAGCCGCTTCAAAAGCATCTGGAGATAATGCACGAAGACCTTTCTCCATCACTTTGTCCAAACTTTCGTACCCCATCTTGTTCATACGAACGTTTTCCGGGAAGTATGCTGGAGGAGCACTTAGACCGTCTGTCACCTCAGCAACAAACTCTTCTTTGGTCATATTTGCGCGCAATGCGTAGTTCGTAGCCTTTTGATCACCAATGGTGCCCACAGTTTCCTTAGACATGTTCTTACCACAAGAAGAACCTGCACCGTGACCAGGGTAGACAATTACCTCATCTGCCAAGGTCATGATTTTGTTGCGCAATGAATCGTAAAGAATTCCTGCCAACTCTTCCTGCGTCATTGTCGCTGCCTTCTGAGCCAAATCTGGACGACCTACATCTCCTAGGAACAGCGTATCCCCTGAGAAAATCGCGTGATCTTTGCCACTCTCGTCTTTCAACAAATAGGTAGTGCTCTCCATGGTATGACCTGGAGTATGCAAGACGTGAATCTCAACATCACCTACCTTAAGCACTTCACCGTCTGTAGCTACGTGGCAATCAAACTTCGTGTTTGCCGTGGGGCCGTACACGATAGTTGCACCCGTTTTTGCAGCTAGGTCAAGGTGACCAGAAACAAAATCCGCGTGGAAGTGTGTTTCCAAAATGTATTTGATTTTCACGCCGTCTTTTTCAGCACGGTCCATGTATGGCCCTACTTCACGAAGTGGGTCAATGATCACAGCTTCCCCGTTGGAAGCGATGTAGTAGGCACCTTGTGCCAAACATCCAGTGTAAATCTGTTCTACTGTCATGATTCTGGAATTTTTTTTTCTCTATGTTCTTACAATTGTTTTCCTATAATATAGACGGCCATCAAAAGGACAAACCATCCAAAGCCTTTCTTCAACTTTTTACCGTCGATGAACTTGGCCAAATAAATCCCTATAAAGATACCAACTACTGCAATTGCCGTAACTGATAAAAGTAAGGTCCAATCAATTTCTAAATCAGGGCGTTGTACATCGCCAATGAAACCGATGAGGCTCTTCGCCGCAATGATCAACAAGGACGTTCCCACTGCTTTTTTCATTGGAATCTTAGCGAACAACACTAGGGCTGGAATAATCAAAAATCCGCCGCCGGCACCAACAATACCTGTCAACACACCTACCACTGCTCCTTCTGCAATAATTGCTGGCACATTAAATTGTGGCTCTACCTCAACATCGTCTTCTTCACCGTCCTTTCGCTTGTTGCGAATCATACTTACAGAAGCCGCTAGCATCACTAAGGCGAAGAAGATCATAATGGCGATATCCTTAGTTAGGATAAAATCACCAATGGTTAAGATCTCAGCCGGAATAGCTGGAATCAAATATGCGCGAGTGGCATACACCGCAATAAAAGCAGGAATGGTAAAGACTACTGCCGTCTTGTAATTCACATTGCCTAAGGTCGCATTTCGAATCCCACCAACGAGCGCCGTAGTACCCACAATAAATAATGAGTAAGCGGTACTTAATTCCGCAGAAATCCCAAACAAGTACACCAACGCGGGTACCGTTAGAATGGAACCTCCACCGCCAATAAGGCCCAGTGAAATTCCGATGAAAATTGATGCTAGATATCCGATAATGTCCATACTGTCCGATTTAGTTCCCCAAATTTCAAGAATCTAAAACGAACCAGGTGTGACTCAGCGCACACTAGAACAATATATCAGACATTTCTTTCTGAAGCTCCCTTGCAGCCTGGCCTGCCGCCGCTGCAAAATCCTCTCCAGTACTCTGATAAATGATGCCACGGGTACTATTTACAAGTACACCATAGTCCTTATTTGTCGCTTTTTCCAGTACATCCTTCAACGAACCGCCTTGCGCGCCCACTCCAGGTACTAGGAAAAATGATTCCGGTGCCGCAGCACGAACTTGTTCTAAATATTCCGTTTTGGTGGCGCCGAGCACGAACATCAATTGGTCCGGTGTTGCCCACTCCTGTGCCTTGCGCACCACATTCTCAAACAAGGCTACTCCATTTTCGTCCTTGATGAACTGGAAATCAAAGGCCCCCTGATTCGAAGTCAATGCCAATAGAATGACCCATTTGCCATCGTAGGCAAGAAATGGGCTTACGCTATCCACCCCCATATAAGGAGCCACAGTCACGCTATCAAATTCAAAGGCATTGAAAAATGCATCGGCATACATCTTAGACGTATTACCAATATCGCCGCGTTTCGCATCCGCAATAGTAAAAACCTCAGGATACGATTCATTCAAATAGTTGATGGTCTTCTCCAAGCTTTGCCAGCCCTTCACGCCATAGCTTTCGTAAAACGCGATATTAGGTTTGTACGCTACTGTATACTCAGCTGTAGCATCAATAATGGCTTTATTAAAGGCAAAAATGGGGTCCGATTCCTTCAGCAAGTGCGGCGGTATCTTATTCAAGTCCGTATCCAGACCTACACAAAGTACGCTGCGCTTCTTCTCTATCTGTGCTACCAATGCTGCCTTATCCATATTAATAGGTACTCCCCTCTTTTAACTTCTCGGCGTTTTCCGCCATATGAAGTTCGTCAATAAATTTCTGAATATCACCATTCATCACATCACCAAGGTTATAGGTCGTCAGCCCAATTCTATGATCGGTAACCCTACCTTGCGGATAGTTATAGGTACGAATCTTGGCCGAACGGTCTCCCGTACTCACCATCGTTTTACGCTGAGCCGCCTGCTCTTCTTGCTTCTTTTTGAACTCAAGATCATACAATCTCGAACGCAGCACCTTCAACGCTTGTTCGTAGTTCTTATGTTGTGAACGCCCATCTTGACACTCCACCACCAAACCCGATGGCAAGTGTGTCAATCGAACGGCACTTTCCGTTTTGTTTACGTGCTGTCCTCCCGCACCTTGTGAACGGTAGGTATCTTTCTTCACATCTTTCATATCAAGATCCACATCCACATCTTCCGCCTCAGGCAATACCACTACAGATGCCGCTGAAGTATGAACACGACCCTGGCTTTCGGTCGCAGGAACGCGCTGCACGCGATGCACACCACTCTCGTATTTCAAAATGCCATACACTCCTTCACCGCCCACTTCGAAAGCAACTTCCTTAAAGCCTCCGGCAGTCCCTTCGTTCACGGTAATAACCTCCATGGACCAGCCTCGCTGTTCCACATAACGTTGATACATACGGAATAGATCACCGGCAAAAATGGCTCCCTCATCACCACCGGCACCTTGACGAATCTCAACCAAAGCGTTCTTATCGTCCTCAGGATCCTTAGGAATGAGCAATACTTTGATATCCTCCAACAACGTTTCAAAGGCAGGCTCCAACTCTTCGAGTTCCATCTTCGCCATTTCTTTGAAATCAGGGTCCGATTCTTCTCTGAGCACCGTCTTCGCTTCAGCAATTCGGCTCTCCAACTCGATGAACTGCTCGCGTGCCTCCACAATAGGTTTGAGGTTCTTGTATTCTCTGTTCAGTAATACATAACGCTTACCGTCCGAAATGATATCGGGCTGAATGATCAAGTCATTGACCTCATTGAAGCGCTGAAATACGACGTTGAGTTTATCAAGCATTATTTGCTGTATTCAAAGGTTCCAAACTCACTACTAATGGTCAATTCCTTGCCCGCCCCAGCTTCCACTCGGCCCACTACCTGCGCTGGAACACCAAATGATTCTGAGATGGCTATAATCTCCTCCGCCAATTCCGGCGTTACATACAATTCCATGCGATGGCCCATGTTAAAGACCTCATACATTTCTTTCCATGCCGTGCCACTCTCTTCTTGAATCATCTTAAATAGCGGCGGCACTGGGAACAAGTTATCTTTAATGACATGTCCTTCTTTGAGGAAATGCAAAATTTTCGTCTGTGCACCACCGGAACAATGTACCATACCATCAATCTGGTGACGGTACTTATCTAAAATTGCTTTAATAATAGGCGCATATGTACGGGTAGGACTAAGCACCAACTTTCCTGCATCCAAAGGAGTATCAGTAGCTTCGGTCAATTGCTTTGAACCTGTATACACCAATTCCTGTGGGACAGCAGGATCAAAACTTTCCGGATACTTGGCCGCTAAACTCTTGTCGAAAACATCATGGCGCGCACTGGTCAATCCATTGGATCCCATCCCGCCATTGTACTCACTTTCATAATTCGCTTGTCCAAAGCTGGCCAAGCCAACAATGACATTTCCGGGCTTGATGTTGGCATTATCTACTACATCGCTGCGTTTCATGCGCGCGACCACCGTAGAGTCGACAATAATGGTACGCACTAAATCTCCTACGTCCGCAGTCTCACCTCCGGTACTTAAAATATTCACACCAAACTTGCCGTACTCCTCAATGAGCTCCTCCGTACCACCAATGATGGCCGCTAGTACTTCGCCGGTAATCAAACCTTTGTTGCGCCCTATGGTCGAGCTGAGCATGATGTTCTCCGTAGCACCGACACACAGTAGGTCGTCGATATTCATAATGAGTGCATCTTGGGCGATGCCCTTCCACACGCTCACATCGCCTGTTTCCTTCCAATACATGTAGGCAAGGGAACTTTTCGTCCCGGCACCGTCGGCATGCATGACCAAACAATAGTCGGCGTCTCCGGTCAAGTAATCCGGCACGATTTTACAAAAGGCTTTAGGGAACAAACCTTTATCGATGTTTTTAATGGCGTTGTGGACGTCTTCTTTCTGTGCACTTACGCCTCTACCGGCGTAACGGTCTGATGATGGTGTACTCATGCTGCAAAAATAAAGAGAAAGCGCGCACGGGAGACCCGTGCGCGCTTTCATTTATTCTAGTGGCAACTACTTGATTTGAATCCAGGATCCTACAATCAGGTCGTTGTCGTTTTTAAAGTCATTCAATTGCTTGATATCCTTCGCGCTCACACCATTCTTCTTAGCAATGGTGTTGATTTTATCTCCGCGTTGTACTTGGTAATGTGAAGCATCGAAATCAGTGTAATCTCCGTTTTTAGTCACTTTAATTACCATTCCCGGCATTGGACGAGCCCCTTGCAAACCGCCATTGAGTTTTTTCAACTCAACGACATTCATACCGTTGTCCATGGCGATTTTACCCAACGAACGATCCTTTGGACCAAGAGTCAATGTTTGACCTATTGGATTCTCATCCTTCTTAGGCTTGGCAGTACCACCGGCTTCCCCACCTTCTTCTGAGGCTACTGGGGCACTTGGCACATAATCATCACTCAATACCTTGAAGTCAGTACGACGGTTCACCTGGTTAGCTACCTCTTGAGCATCGGCCCCTTGGCGACGGATGAATGATTCTGTCAATACGATTCCGGCATCAAATAGATCCGCGCCTAAGCCTGCGTAGTTTTGAGGAATTTCAAACGGTTCACTTTCACCCATACCTACGGCAGTCAAGCGATCGGCAGGAATACCTTTTTCAATGAGGTAATCCACACAGCTCTGGGCACGTTGTTGAGAGAGGGTTTGGTTCTTTTCGTCAGTATCACGGTAATCCGTGTGTGAACGAAGTCCAATGGTAATAGTAGGGTTACGTTGCAAGATGTTGTACACCGTATCCAAGGCAACTTTACTTTCTTCACGCAAGTCCCACTTCGCCAAATCGAAGAATACGTTTGGAAGTACGATAGGCACCTCGATAGGATCCATCACTAATTTTAAGTTGTAGGACTTCACATACGTCCGCTCCTCCTTTATCGGTGAATAATCACTCAACATGAGGTCTTTGGTACTCACATCCCCCACGGCCGTCAAAAAACGCTTGCGGCTAAGGTTTAATTTGTAACTCTTATCCTCTCCTAAGGTTCCTCTTTCGATTTCAAAACGGCCATTAGCGTCCGTAGTAATGCTGAAGTTATTTCCTTCCTTATCGCTCACCTCAATGGTAACGTCCTTCAATGTTTTACCATTCTTAGAGCTCACCACAGTTCCAGTCACTTCAAATTCTTTTGACCATTCGGTAACGTGCCATATGTCGTGCTCGCCACGAGTTCCCTTGCGGTTTGAAATCACAAAACCTTTTTGGGTATTATCTCCTGGCAGCCAACGCAAGGCGATATCATCGGCCTCTGAGTTCACTGGGCTAAGCAAGTTTTCCACATCACCGACAGGCATTCCGTTTTCGTCGAGTTTCACTCGGAAACAGTCGAAACCGCCCATTCCTACGTGTCCGTTTGAAGAGAAGTACAGGTAACCATCACCATGTGCATATGGATACAATTCGTCACCACGTGTATTGATGTTCAAGTTCGTAGGCGCATTCCACTGACGGGCACGACGGTCGTAGGTAGTCATGTAGATATCCTTACCGCCTTTACCTCCATTGATTTCACCTGCGAAGTACAAGATGTTATCATCTGGACTTAAGGCCGGGTGACCCACCGAAGCACCGCTATCCAAAGCGATCACTACGGGCTCTGGATTCGCCCAATCTTGTCCAACAAGTTTTGTGGTATAAATGGCACAACCAAGTTTAACGTTCTTCACCTTCATACATTTGGTGAAATACATAGTCTTGCCTCTGGAATCGAAGGTAACTACACCTTCATGGTCTTTAGTATTGATAATTTCGCTCATGGGCTCTAAATCGCCCCACTTCACTTCATCATTGGCATTAGCCTCTTGGCCGCGTCTTTTCTTTTTCTTGGCGCGCTCTCCCTCGATCACGTAAATATCTGAGAAACGTTGCCCCGTCCAACCGTCTGCTTTACGACCTGTAGCATCGTCACGCATCGAAGAAATCATCAACGTCAAATCCTCCTTGCCACGCTTACCGGCGTAAGAAATTGCATAATCTGATTTCTTAGAGTTCAAATCTTTGGCATTATCCAGTGCGAATAACGATCCTTGTACCAACCAGTTCGCAGCTTTTTGACAAGATTCAATGCCCTTGTCTGCGCGAGGATCACCAGGTACGGCTTTTTTATAATCTTCGTATGCTACTATAGCATCTTCATATTCTCCCTGACACTGGAGCATTTCTGCATATCCCAGTACTGCAGTAGGGCCGAATCCCATCTTATCGGCACGTTGATAGTAACTGGCAGCACGTTTGAATTCACCATTGTAGCGGTAACATTCCGCCATGTTGAACGCAATGCGTTGCTTCTGATCAGGTGATTTTTCTTTCGAAAGTGCCTTCGTATATATCTCCAATGCGGTGGTATATTCTTTGGCGTCAAAGTATTCATCTGCCTTTACTGTTGTCTTATGCGGTTCAATTTCAACCTCTTCGACAGCAGCATCTTGTGCGATTACTGCCATAGGAAGACAAGCGAGTACAAAGGTCCAGGTTCGTAGGATGCGTTTTTGCATTTGAAACGATTCTCTAGTGTTTAAGCGTCCCCCAATATAGTTAAAAACAAAAAAGAAACCCCGCGCCGGCGGGGTTTCTATTTGAATGAATCGAAAAAAGTTCGAATTATCTCGTGAACAACATTTCACGGAATTTCGGCAATGGCCATTGTTCGTCGTCAATCATCAACTCTAGCTTGTCGCTTTCGTAGCGGATTACTTCGAAGAAAGGCTTCACATTATCGTAGTAAGCAATGGCTTTTTCACGAACATCTTCCAAAGCGTTTGCAGCCTTGCGAGCCTCGATCATCGCATCCTTTGAAGAAAGGATTTTAGAGATGCGGGCACTGATTTCTTTGATCATTTCCAATTGCTCTTTAGCTACGCTATTAAAGGTTTCCGCATCCATGATTTCCTTCAAACGTTGTACGTTATCAATCAAAGTGTTTTGGTACTTGATTGCTGTAGGAACGATGTGGTTACCTGCTAGATCGCCTAGCACTCGAGATTCAATCTGAATCTTCATGAAGTAAGACTCCAACAAGATTTCGTGACGAGCTTCCGCCTCGCGGTGGCTCATAACACCCATAGCTTCGAACATTTTCAAGCTCTGATCGCTTACGTACGCATCAAGTGCACGTGGCGTAGAAGGCTCGTTGTTCAAACCGCGCTTGGCAGCTTCTTCCTTCCATGCATCGCCGTATCCATCGCCTTCGAAGCGAATGGCTTTGCTTTCTTTAATGTAGCGCTTCAATACGCTGAAGATGGCTTCATCTTTCTTTAAGCTGTCTTTTTCGATCAACGCATCAACATCTGCCTTGAATTCAATCAACTGCTCTGCCATCGCCGCGTTCAACACGGTCATCGGCTGTGCACAGTTTGAGGCAGAACCTGCTGCACGCAACTCGAACTTGTTCCCAGTGAAGGCGAACGGTGAGGTACGGTTACGGTCAGTATTATCTAGCAATACATCTGGAATCTTACCCACTACGTTCAATTTGAGGTCGGTCTTTTCTTCCGGAGTCATTTTACCGCCTTCGATATTTTCTAATTGGTCCAATACCGCACTCAACTGCTGACCAATGAAGACAGAAATAATCGCTGGAGGAGCCTCGTTCGCACCCAAACGGTGCTCATTACCTGCCGAACCGATAGACGCACGAATCAAATCTGCGTGACGGTATACCGCTTTAATGGTATTGATGAAAAAGGTCAAGAACATCAAGTTGCTCATTGGAGTCGATCCAGGAGCCAAAAGGTTCACACCGGTGTTTGTTGCCAACGACCAGTTGTTGTGCTTACCTGAACCGTTGATGTTTGCAAACGGCTTTTCGTGCAATAACACACGGAAGTTGTTACGACGTGCCACTTTCTCCATCAAGTCCATGAACAAAGAGTTGTGATCTACTGCTACGTTTGCTTCTTCAAATACAGGAGCAAATTCGTATTGTGCAGGTGCCACCTCGTTGTGACGTGTTTTTACAGGAATACCCAAGATGCGGCTTTCGTATTCCAATTCTTTCATGAATTCAATCGCACGCTCCGGAATAGATCCAAAGTAATGATCGTCCAATTGTTGTCCCTTCGCTGGCGCGTGTCCTACAAGAGCACGACCAGCCAACTGCAAATCTGGACGTGCAGCAAAGTAGGCTTCATCAACCAAGAAGTACTCCTGCTCCCATCCTAGGGTTGCATTTACTTTCGTGACGTTTTTATCGAAATATTTACATACTGCTGTTGCAGCAGCATCTACAGATTGCAATGCGCGAAGTAGTGGCGCCTTGTAATCCAGTGCTTCACCAGTGTATGAAACGAATACGGTTGGAATACAAAGTGTCGTACCAAAGATGAATGCTGGTGATGTTGGATCCCAAGCTGTATATCCACGAGCTTCGAAAGTGTTACGAATACCACCGTTCGGGAAAGAAGATGCATCCGGTTCTTGTTGAACCAACATACCTCCTGAGAACTTCTCAATGGCCTCTCCATTGCCCGTTGGCTCGAAGAATGAATCGTGCTTTTCTGCAGTGGCGCCAGTTAGTGGCTGGAACCAGTGTGTGTAATGCGTTGCTCCTAAGTTCAAAGCCCAAGCTTTCATACCTGCAGCTACTTGATCGGCAATATTGCGGTTGATTTTGGTACCGTTGTCCATTGCGTCAATTACTGCCTTGTAGGCTTCAGAGGTCATGTATTCACGCATTGCTTTTCTATTGAAAACGCGTGAGCCGAAGTAATCTGAAACTCTCGTTCCAGGTGCTTCGAAGTTCTTAGGCTTGCGCCCCATTGTTTCTTCTAATGCTAGAAATCTTACCGTTGGCATGTGGTTAAAGTTTTTATTGCGACAAAGATACCCCCTAAAAAGCAGGGGTGCAACCAAAAATTATTAACTATTTACCAAAAGACCCCCCTAAAGCAACAGGTTGGCAACGAAGAATAGGTAGATTCCCAGCAACAATGCCCCTTCTAGGCGATCCAATCGATCCTTGGTGAACCAGCCCATGAGTGGAATTATTAACAATGAGAGGCCCACGCTCACCCAAAAGTCGGAGGTGAAGAGCGCCGGGTCGTAGGTTGTGATGGGCTGTATGAGCGCAGTGAAACCCAAGACACTCAGGATATTAAAGATGTTTGAGCCGATGATATTCCCAATTGCGATATCTGATTCTCCTTTACGTGCAGCCATCATACTGGCGGCTAATTCCGGTAGGCTCGTGCCAAAAGCAACAAGCGTCACGGAGATGAACCGCTCGCTCATCCCGAGGACCGCTGCAGCACTGGCGATGCCCTCGACAAAGTAGAGTGCGCCGAAGCGAAGAGCCGCGGCACCCGCCAATAGGAAAAGAAGACCTTTGACAATGGGCATAGCCTCGACCTCGAGATCATCCCCGATGTGGAGCTCGCGATTTTTGCGTGCGCCTCGAATTTTTACCACATTATATCCAACCAGAAGCAACACAAAAATGAGGCCCTGCCAAAACTCGAGTCCACCTAACCAAAGAAAGAGCCCAAGGAGCAGGTTGGCCAAAAGAAGAAATGTCCAATCTTTTCTATACGTGAGCTGCACAGCTTGCATTTTGAAGACGATGGCGGTGAGCCCAAGAATAAGACCAATGTTAGCGATGTTAGATCCGATGACATTACCCAGTGCAATATCACTGCGCCCGTCCATGGCGGCCACGACGCTCACGAGAAGTTCAGGGGCACTGGTCGCAAAAGCGACGAGTGTAAGACCAATGACTACTCGGGATACCTGGAGCTTTAGGGCAAGGCCAACGCTACCACGGACTAAGAGTTCACCACCGGCGAGCAACAGTCCGAAACCTAAAAGCAACTGAACAATAATCAAAGCTTGGTTCCTCTTTTAATGGTATCGGTAACCTCTTTGAAGGCATCTCTACCCTCCTGCACTGTTTTCTTGACTTCGGTTAGACCACTGTCCTCAGAGCTGTCCAAAATCTCGCGTTTGATATCATTCGTAGCATTGCGCACTTGCTTGATGATCTTCGCGGCAGAGCGTGCCATGGTCGGAATCTGGTTCGGACCAAAGAGCAGCAAGAAGATGAAGGCGATAATGATAAATTCGCCGCCACTGATATTGAACAAGAGGAAAGTTTGAATCATAGCACGAAAATACATCAAAAAAAGCCCCGCTACTCACGTAGCGGGGCTTTGGTCTTTCAAAAAAATTCGGGCTTACTCCTTGTCTTTCTTTGTCGCGTCGAACATCACCGGTGTAGCGATGAAGAGCGAGCTGTAGGTACCCACTAGGACACCCAACAATAGTGCGAACATAAATCCGCGGATGACCTCACCACCGAAGAGGAAGATCACAAGAAGAACGAAGAAGGTCGTCAACGAGGTGTTGAACGTACGGCTCAACGTCTGGTTGAGAGACTTATTTACTCCATCAAGGAAGTTGGCCTTACGAGTTCCCATGTTTTCACGAATACGGTCAAATACAACCACTGTATCGTTCAACGAGTACCCAATTACCGTCAAGATCGCTGCGATGAAGGCCTGATCTACTTCTAGTTGGAAAGGCAATACACCGTCCAACAAAGAGAAGATACCCATCACGAACAATACATCGTGTACCAAGGCAACTACAGCACCCAAAGAGAATTGCCACTTGCGGAATCGGCCCAAGATGTAAAGGAATACTACGATCAATGAGAAGATGATGCTATAAACCGCACCGGTCTTAATATCATCTGCGATCGTAGGTCCTACCACACGTGATCCTACCAAACCGATAGCTTCTTTTGTATCGTCAGTGAAGAAATCTTCTGGAGCAATGCCCTCTACGAAGTAGCCTTTCACACCTGCGTACAATTTGCTTTCGATATCCTCATCTACTGCTGTTCCGGTTTCACCGATGCGGTAGTTGGTCGTAATGATTACTTGGTTTGCATCACCGAGCGTTTTCACTACTGGAGTGAAGCTATTGCCGTCGGCATCTACGAATTGCTCGCTCAAAGACGCAGCAACATCACTTACTTCTACTGGTTGGTCAAAACGCACTTGGAAAGAACGTCCACCTTCAAAATCAACACCGAGGTTCAAACCTTTAGTAAAGAGTGAGAACAATCCAACCGCGATTACAACGGCACTCACACCATAGGCGACTTTGCGCTTGCGCAAGAAGTCAAAGTTGATGTTGGTGTACCAATTCGCTGTGGTCTTCGTAGAGAAGGCAATTTCTTTTTTCTTGTCCAAACGACGCTCGAATACCAAGCGTGAGATGAACAAGGCAGAGAACAATGAAGTCAAAATACCAATGATCAAGGTAGTGGCGAATCCACGAATTGGACCCGTACCAAAAGCAAATAGGATAATCCCTACGATCAAGGTAGTTACGTTCGCATCAATGATGGCGCTGTTTGAGTTCTTGTATCCATCTACAATGGCAGCACGCAATCCTTTACCCAAGCGCAATTCCTCACGGATACGCTCGAAGATGATCACGTTTGCATCTACCGCCATACCGATGGTCAATACGATACCGGCCATACCAGGTAGGGTCAATACTGCACGGAAGCTTGCCAGCAATCCGAAGATGAAGAACATGTTCACGAACAAGGCTAAGTTAGCCACCAAACCTGCACCGCTGTAGTAGAAGTACATGTAGACCAACACCAACAATAGGGCGATGGCGAATGAGTTGATCGAATCTGAAATAGCTTCCTTACCCAAAGAAGGACCTACTACATCAGCTTGAATAATACGCGCTGGAGCATCTAGCTTACCGGCACGTAAAATGTTTGCCAAATCCGAAGCTTCTTCTTGAGAGAAGTTACCAGTGATCTGCGTACGACCACCCGCGATTTCATTTTGAACCTGTGGGTAAGAGTATACGTAGTTATCCAATACTACCGCTACAGAACGCTTTGGCGTTTGAGCCGCTGCTTCTGCGGTAAGACGTTGCCACTTCTGAGCACCAGAGCCATTCATGGCCATGGTCACGATGTTGCGGTTGTATTCGTCCAAATCTGGGCGAGCATCTACAATGACACCACCGTCCAATTCTGGCGCGTTATCACGGTTGCCTTTGATGGCCAACAACATGATGATATCTGATTCTGGTTCTGGTTTGTTGTTCCACAAGAATTTCGCGCCGCGCAACTCTGTGTTCATCAACTGAGCAATCTCTGGACGAGCCAACAAAGCATTAACTTTAGCTGTATCACGGATCAACGCATAACCTACACGTGGACCTTCGAGTGCCATACCTGTCTCACTAACCCATGGACGGAATACTTCGAACAGTGGGTTGTTGGTGTTCATCACATCTGTTGAATCTGCAACCTCTTCTTCAGCTACTGTGCTATCGGCATCGCCTTCGATGTTCAAATCACTTAGATCAAGTGCAGGTGCTTCTTCGGCAGCAGGCTTTTCTGCCTCTACGATGTCGCGCAACTTCTCGTTCGCAGCTACCAAGAATGGCAAAACCTCGCTACCCTCGTACATCTTCCAGAACTGCAACTCCGCAGTGCTCTGCAATAGTTTCTTCACACGAGCAGGATCCTTAACCCCTGGCAACTCTACCAAGATGCGGCCCGTTCCTTCCAAACGCTGAATGTTTGGCTGAGTCGTTCCGAACTGGTCAATACGTGCACGAAGTACTGTAAATACGTTGGCAATGGCAGCTTCAACATCACGACGAATCTCAGCTTGGATGGCTTCATTTGAAGCGTTGAATCCAACTTTCTCCGTCATTTCTGGGGTACCGAACAAGCTCGCGTCGCTCAACATGCGACCGCCACCTGTTTCTGCCACCAATGCATCAAATTCTGCAAAGAATGTGTTCAAATAGTTGTTCTGTCCTGCACTCTGCGCGGCGTCAGTATTGGCAAGTGTCTGTTGGAATAGCGGGTCTTGGGCATTTGCCACTTGACCTTTAAGCACGTCTTTTACGCTTACCTCCAAGATAACGTTCATACCACCTTTAAGGTCGAGACCTAGGTTCATTTCGTTCTTCTTGACTTCAGCGTAGGTGTATCCCAATAGTGGGTATACCTCCTGCGACATCATGCTATCTAAATAGGCTGATTTAACCTTAGCATCCCCAGCGGAAAAAGCCTCCGCATCACTTTCCACGCCGTTCGCAACCCATGAAAAAGAAAGCTGGTAGAGTGAAGCCAGCCCTAGAGCGATCGCGAAAGCGGTAATTAATCCTTTGTTCTGCATCCTTCGTTGGATTATTTCTATTTTTCAATAACGCGCAAATATAGGCAAGTCACCGTGCCTAACCTAACAGTTTTTCTCGGAAGACCTCACTATCTTAGCCATATGTACAACCTCATGACCAAAATCGCGCTTGTCGGCGCCCTACTCCTCGTCGGAACAGGCGCCTCTGCCCAGTCCTATACCAATCGTTTGAGCTTTGATTGGACCGTGGGGCCCAAGGTGATGAGCGGCAGTGATACGGTGGAGTACGCTTTTATGGGCGGGGCCGATTTGCCCCAGTGGTCGCGCATCGACCTCAACCTAGACGGCACCGAAGATTTGGCCATTTTCGACCGTCAAGGCAATCGATGGATCACCTT
>CALDGA010000111.1 GCA_937942085.1 uncultured Flavobacteriales bacterium | reverse complement strand
CTTAGGGTCTGGGATTTCTTGGAGCGTCAATTTAGGATACCTCCAAACATTGGCGCCTTCTATAGCTTTCCCTGTTTTTCGTTCGAACTCCGAGACTTGGTAACCAGGCCGGGGTTCCCACTTCGCCTCGAGGACTAAGGCCTTCATCGCCTCTCCTTTACAATATTGTTATTATAGCCAACCGACAAACTCCCGCAAACACCAATGCCCTTAAGCCAGGGAAAGGTCGATCTCACTCAACCGCACTGGCCTTCGTTCCTCCAAAGATTTCTTTGCTGCGTACCCCATCACCACCGACACCTTTCCATCCCAGCCCGTGACCGGTGGTTTCTTCTTTTCACGCACGGCTTCGACAAACGCCCGTAATTCCGCAATGTAAGCCTCGCGGTATCGTTCGATAAAAAAGTAATGAAGTGGCGAAGAATGGCAGCCCTGAGCATCTGCAAGCATTGTCATATGAGGCTTTGGGTTTTCTACAAAAAGTGCACCTTTTTCTCCCAAAACCTCGATTCGTTGGTCATGTCCATATACAGCTTTTCTACAATTGGTGATCACACCTAGAGCCCCTGTTTTGAAGCGAAGAAAAACTACAGCAGTATCCACATCTCCAGCAATGCCAATTTCTGGGTCCACAAGCACAGCCCCGCTAGCAAAGACCTCGTCCACTTCTCCTAAAAGATAACGCGCCATGTCGAAATCGTGGATCGTCATGTCCAGAAAAATCCCACCGGAAACGCGAATATAAGAAAGCGGGGGTGGTGCGGGGTCATAGCTCGTGATCTTGAGCAACCATGGACGTCCGATTTCTCCGCGGTCAATCGCTTCTTTTAGGCGTTGGAAACTCGGGTCAAACCGGCGATGAAAGCCTATTTGAAGGATTACTCCGATTCGCTCAACGGCGGCCAGCGCTTTGTCGATCTCTCGCAAATCCAAAGCAAGCGGTTTTTCACAAAAAATATGTTTGCCTGCAGCTGCGGCAGCTTGGACGATCTCGGCATGGGTATCAGTGGTTGTACAAATAAGAACAGCGTTGACCTCAGGATCCATAAGCAAGTCTCTGTAATCCTGGCTGACCTTTGGAATGTCGAATTCCCGTGCCAATGCTTTAGCTGATTCCTCGTGGATGTCCGCTACAGCTACAACCTTACCTGCCGGAATATGTTGCACGATGTTCTCGACATGAACTCTCCCTATCCTTCCTGCTCCAATGAGAGCGATCTTAAGCACATTGTACATGGAACACCTCCTATTTTATAGCCCCTAACGTTAACCCTCGAGTAAGGTACTTTTGCAACACAATGGCCATCATAAGGATCGGAAGAGTCGCCATAGCTGCGGTTGCTGAAACTGCTCCCCACATAAGGCCGTGTGCCTCGCGCATCCCCGCGATCGCCACAGGAAGTGTAATAGCACGGCTGCGGGTCAAGACCAATGCAAACAAGAACTCGTTCCATGACAAAATAAAGCAAAAGAGTGCCGTCACCACGAGTCCAGGGGCGACCAGAGGTAACGTCACCCAACGAATTACTCCCAGATGGGAACAGCCGTCTATCATCGCGGCTTCTTCGAGTTCTCGTGGAATCTCTGCAATAAATCCCTTCATCATCCATACAGCAAAAGGGATCGTTATGATGAGATGAGGAATAATTACAGCAAGAGGTGTATCTACAATGCCAAGCTTATTCATCATTAAGAACAAAGGCACCACAGCAACAATAGGCGGGAAAAATCTTAGCGAAAGAATCCAGAAAGGTAAAGTATTACCTCCTACTTTATAACGTGCAAATGCATACCCACTCAAAGAACCAATAAGAACTGCGATTGCAGTAACCGATGAGGACACAATTAGACTGTTTATGAAAGGCGACAGCTTTTTCTCGATCACAAACCTCCAATGTTCCAGAGTAGGGTGGGCGGTTACAAAGCGGGGGGGAGACTGCATAAGTTCACCAGATGGCTGGATGGATGTAAGCAGCATCCAATAAATTGGAAAGAGAGTAAAAATAACCACAACGCCTAAACAGAAATAGGCAAGAAGTTGAAAAAATACCTTCCGCATAGATGAGTTTACCTCTCTTCCGTGCGCATGATTCTTAAGAATACGGTTATACCTATAGAGAGGATCATGGATAGTACCCAAGCTCCGGCGGCAGCTTGGCCAACATCCCAATAGCGGAATCCAATGAGGTAAGTATAAATACCCAAAGTCTCAGTAGCAGTGCCAGGACCACCCAGAGTAAGTACATATATTACATCAAAACTCTGGATTACGGCTAACCCGCGCATAATAACGGCTAAAGCGATTACTGGTTTCAACAAGGGTAGCGTAAGATACCACAGAATCTGGAATCCCGAGGCTCCATCAACTTTAGCGCTCTCGTAGGGCTCAGACGGCAATGAAAGCAGCCCCGCTAACAACACGCTCGTCATGAAGGGGGTCCATTGCCATGTATCTAGTAAAATTACTGTAAGTAAAGCAGTTTTAACCGACGCATGCCAAGATAAGCTTGGCAAACCGACCAGGTTTAAGATGTAATTAATCGGCCCAGAACGCGTTTCGAAAAGCAGCCTCCCGATATATCCAACAACTACCGGAGTAATCATCATGGGAACCAGAACTATCGGCTGTACAATCCTTTTCCCGTAAAACTTTCTGGCTAAGAGATGTGCAATACAGAACCCTAACGGAAATTGCAGGGCTATTTCGCCAAGAAGCAACAGTCCGGTTACCCTCATGGCGTTCCAAAACCTTGTGTCCTGAAAAAGGCGAATGTAATTTCCCAAACCTATAAAAGGGTGCCGAGGCACCCGAAGATCATAAAGGCGGAAACTGACTGTAAGGGAATAGATCATAGGGAAAACCACGATCAGCGCTAATATAATCAGTGTTGGCAAAACTAGAAAATACGGCACTTGCTGGCGGCTAACCATTTTTATTTTACTCCGCCTCCACAAAAAAGAGCGGGGGGCAAAAACCCCCCGCTCTTTTGAATCGTGGTCATCGTTGCCATAGTTTGGAATAGAACTTCTTCTGAGACTCGCGCCCAAACCGTTCAGTAATTTTTTCCCACTCAAGAGCTACGTTGTCTAGGGCTTCTTTCGCAGTCCCAATTTCTCCAGCAAGATATTTCGATATGTATAGATCGAGTTTGTCCATGTATTCGAAAGCACCTGGGATCTTTAAGCAAGGAAAACTCATTCGCATTGCATCAACTAGAGCATCCAAAAACGCATCGATACCAGGAACGTTTGCTCGCCACAACGGCGAAAAAACATGAGAGTAACGGCTTGGATCCCACCCGCTTTCTGGGCTCATGACCCACCTCAAACTCACAGCGCCTGCACCAAACATGTGGTTTAATACTGCCCAGGCAGCTTGTTTATTTCTACTGTCCCGACAAATGGACGCTACCCATGCGGAATCTATCAAAGTGTATTTATATAGGACACCGTCTTTAACCACTCCCGGAGTGGAGGCAATACCCAACTTTGGTTCAGGAGGCGTTTCAACAGGCAGAGGCGCTAACTCACTAAAACGGCGCCCTTCATCAGGCCAATGAATCCACATAGCCACTGTACCATCTAACATTGCAGCATTAAAGAGCTCATCCCATTCCCACCCAAGAACACCTGGTGGCGAATAGTTTAAAAGTTCTTTCATATTCTCCAATGCTGCTATCGCTTCCGGCGAGTTAATCAACGGCTTCATGGTGTTAGGATCAAAATAATGGGGGTTCGGTGCACTAAAAGGTATATAACGGAAAAGGTACCAATAGTACACACGACCACGCTTAGCCTGGTCAGCATATCCGTAAAAGTCTTTTTTCAGGGTACTCCCGGCAAGCTTCTCCCCTTTCTTGCGGGTAAAAAACTGAGCTAGATCTAAGACTTGGCTCCATGTCATCGGAGGATCAGGAAGATCATAACCATACCTAGCCTTGAACGCTGCTCTTTCTTCTGCGTTTTCAAACAAGTCTTTTCGGTAATAAAGCAAGAACGTGTCACCGTCCAAAGTAACGGAAACAATTTTTCCGCCCCAAAGGTTATGAAAATCACGAAATCCTGGCAAGTAGTCACCAAAAGCAAAGTCATCGCCAGTGTCAAATATAAACTCGTCGAGCGTTACCAAATAAGGTTCAAAATCGCCAATCCAAGCGGAGTTATACTGGACGATATCGAAAAACCCAGTACGAGCAGAAAGCTCGAGAAGCACCCGAGAGTATATTTCTTCTGGGCTAATTTCTACAACATTCAGCGTTATACCTAGCAGCTCTTTGATGTTAGCGGCCTCCCTATACCATGGAGTAGCATGATGGCCCGAATGCACAGCTACAGTAATAATAACGCCTTCAAAGGGTCTTTCGCTCACACCCAACCAAGACATTCCAACCACAAAAAACATAACTAACAACAGGCTTACCCTTTTCATAACTCTTCACCTCCGTTCGTTTCTTTGCTTTACATCTACCTTTGTCTCTACTTCTGATTCCTCCTGATTCCTCCTACCGATTTTCTTCTCACCCCCTTCCGCTCAGCGGAGCGAAGTTATTTCTCCTAGAGCAAAAGGCTCTTGTTCAGGCACCTCTACTGTTTCCATAACTTCATCGAGATTGTGAAGAACTTTTTCGATTGCGTAACCCCAAAGTTCTACAGTTTCTGCAGATTGTGCAAAAACGGGATATTTTTCGGAACCAATAACGATTGAGGAGTTAAGAAGTTTGATAGTTTCGGGAAATTCTAGCGGATCATATTCTATTGCCCTGGCGCCTGGGAAAGACCACGGAAAACCTTTGCCAAAGCCTTCTTTCTTCTGAAATAACGGGTTCGCTGGCAAGGGGAAAGTCTGCCATAACACAGCGGGTACACCTTCAGCCTGCAGCGCGAGAAGGATTTTATCCCTAGCCACCGTGTCTTTTTCTCTTACGCCAAGCTTATCGAAACGCAGGCGAACGCGATACTTGTGATAAATGTGTGTCCTATCTGGTGGACAGAAGGGAGGTTCTATACCGTCGATCTTTTTTAGAATGTCATTGAGAATTGCCGCATTACGTTGGGCATTTTCGTTAATTTCGTCTAAACGAGCGAGCTGTGCACGGGCAATGGCAGCGGTCAGCTCAGGCATTCTATAATTCCATCCTAAAGTATGTGCTATATAGGAACGCCGCTCATCCTCACGAATCTGCTCCCCAAACATTCGCACCATATCAGCTCGGAGCCAATAATCTCTTTCATTAGTAACAAATAGACCACCCTCGCCGGCCTGGAAATTTTTGGTCTGGTTTAAGCTGAAAGCGCCAATATCACCTATCCCACCAACTTTTTTCCCTTTATATGTACTACCTGCTGCCTGGGCCGCATCCTCTATGACGGCTAAGTTATACTTTTTGGCTATGGTGCAAATCTCGTCCATATCTGCAGGAAGCCCGTGAATGTGAACAACAATAATCGCTTTAGTCCGATCAGAAATCCGTTCTTCTATCCTTTGGGGGTCAATATTATAAGTCTTTGGATCTATATCCACAAATACCGGGATCGCGCCTTGGTGCATAGCCGCTGTAGCAGAGGCTAAAAAGGAAAAGGCACTGGTTATGACTTCATCGCCAGGACCAACCCCTACCGCCGCCACAGCCATATGCAGTGCAGCAGTACCACTGTTTACCGCTATACAGTATTGAACACCTAAATATTCTGCAAACTCTGCCTGAAGCGCTTTTACTTGGGGGGCAAATGCACCTGCTAGGACCCCAGACTTTAATACCTCAGTCACCAGTTCCCAGTCTTTAGCAGTAAGTATTGGCCAGGAAACTAACTTGGCTTTCGGCACAGCAGGTACTCCACCGCTGATTGCAAGTCGTTTCATATTTTCTAATATTAATATAACGTATTATTAGGGAACCTGTCAACCCCTTAGACATGGGACATTTGTCACTCAAATAGCCTTTCCTGAAGCAGGGTGAGCCTTTTGTGCGCTTCATGCTGTACGTGATGCCCTAAACAAGCTGGGGAGGACGATCGGGAGACCGTGACCTAGGATCTCAGAACCATGTACAGGACGGAAACGGAAGTGGAGGCCAAAGAAGCGCTCCCGAACCTGGGGGAGCGTTAGGGAACGGCCCATCCTCGGGTTGTCGCTTGTTGGGAGACCAAGGTCTACGCCTCCCTGGCGTTCCTGCGGTATCCAAAGCCCATCCGCAGGTACTTCTACACCACCAACCTGCTGGAACACTTGGCCAAAGAGGTGAAACGGCGGGCGAAAGTGGCGAGGAGGCGGTGGAGAAGCTCCTGTACTTGGTGTTAAGCCACTTAAGCAAGAGGTTAGAAGGACGTTGGCCGCGAAGCTTTATGGAAGTCACGATGGGGAGCTACCATGCAGCCCAGACACACTAGATGCACCACTATGAGGATACCGGTGTCTGGGCTTTTCGGAAGCGTTGATGGGAAGCCACCATGTTGCTTAATCACAATGAACGCGTCACTATGTGATTTTGAGGAACCAATAGGGTTTTTCATACCTAAAGTCAAAGAAAAACGTGAAGCTCCGGAATATTCCGAATTACCCAATCGGCTTGTTCCAAAACTGTGCAGGGCGCGTGAGCCATAGCAACGCCCATTCCCACCACTTCAAACATAGAGATGTCGCTCTCCTGGTCCCCCACCGCTACAACCTTCTCCAGCGGAATGTTCAACCTCTCGCATAGCCAAGCTAGACCTGCCCCCTTGGAGACCCCGGGCGGCAAAA
>CALDGA010000110.1 GCA_937942085.1 uncultured Flavobacteriales bacterium | reverse complement strand
TACAACAGAGCAAAAAAGATATGGCGTTGGAGATTTCACAAAAATTCCAAATGGTACAGGTGGTTTAGAAGACAGGATGCCAATGCTTTGGACACATGGTGTGTCAACGGGACGTCTAACAATTAATGAGTTTGTTGCTGTCACATCCACAAATATAGCAAAAATCATGAACTGTTATCCCCAAAAGGGTGCAATTCTTGTTGGTGCTGATGCCGATATCGTTGTGTGGGATCCTAACAAAGAAAAAACTATTACCGCCGACACGCAGCAATCCTCAATAGACTATAACGTTTTTGAAGGACATCATGTTAAAGGATTGCCAAGATATACACTATCTCGTGGCCAAGTCGCTGTAGTCGATGGTGAAGTTAGAACGCAGGAGGGACACGGTAAATTTGTATCACGTTTACCAAATGCGCCTGTGAACAGAGCGCGCTCAGTATGGAAAGAATTGACTAATCCACAACCTGTTGTGCGAGCAGGTATTCCTGTCACGGGTGTATAAGTATGAGCCGAGACTCTGTCATCGAGGCACGATCCCTCAATTTGACGTTTGCAACAAACGATGGTCCTGTTCATGCACTTAGTGATGTGAATCTGACAATCAATAAGGGTGATTTTGTAAGTTTTATCGGACCGTCTGGTTGTGGAAAAACTACATTTTTGAGAGCTTTAGCTGCTTTAGAAAAGCCGACTAGTGGGACTATTCGAGTGAATGGCCTAACACCTGATGAAGCTAGGCAAAAGCGCGCATATGGGTATGTTTTCCAGCATGCTGGTTTATATCCTTGGCGCACAATTGCTGGAAATATTAAGTTGCCATTGGAAATCATGGGATTTTCAAAGAGTGAGCAGCTGCGTCGAACGGATGAAGTACTTCGCCTCGTAGAACTGGAAGATTTTTCCAAAAAATATCCTTGGCAATTGTCGGGGGGGATGCAGCAGAGAGCCTCGATCGCGCGTGCTTTGGCATTTGATGCAGAATTGTTATTGATGGACGAACCGTTTGGGGCGCTTGATGAAATTGTGCGGGACCATCTGAATGAGCAACTTTTAGAACTCTGGCAGCGTACAGATAAAACCATCTGCTTTGTTACCCATTCAATTCCGGAGGCGGTTTACTTATCGACAAAAATTGTAGTCATGTCACCAAGGCCTGGACGCATCAGCGATGTTATTGAAAGCCCATTGTTAGCGGAAAGACCACTCGAAATCAGAGATAGCCCCGAATTCATTGAAATTGCGCAACGGGTCCGAGAGGGTCTGAGGGCAGGGCACGGTTCTGAATGAGGCGCTCGTTTTTCCCAATTATTTTTGTGATAGCTGGCCTACTAGCGATTTGGTACGCTGCGGTAGTGCCGATGAACATTAAAATGGCTCTCACAGCAGCAGAACGTAACGGCTTTGTTGTTACACCAGTTGGGGCTAAAGAACGTCGTGATCGGTCAGCAATGCTGCTTGTGGTCCAGAACACTTTCGCGATCAAAGAAACCTTCGCCTTAGAGCGTCCGCGACTTCCAGCACCGCACCAAGTCGCGGCTGAATTGTGGGATTCTACAATAAATAAGAAAATTACTTCAAAAAGAAGTTTGGTTTTTCATGGGTGGATTACTCTAAGTTCAACTCTTCTGGGCTTTGCTATCGGTACAGGGCTTGGGATTTTGTTGGCGATTGGGATTGTATACAACCGGGCAATGGATATGAGCGTGATGCCTTGGGCGATTGCATCTCAGACCATACCGATATTGGCAATCGCTCCGATGATCATAGTGGTTTTCAACTCCGTTGGTTTGCAAGGAATCTTCCCTAAAGCAATCATCAGTGCTTATTTGAGCTTTTTCCCTGTGGTGGTCGGCATGGTGAAAGGCTTGCGCAGTCCTGATCAAATGCATTTAGATCTTTTGAAAACATATAACGCAAGTTCAACGGCGGGTTTTTGGAAATTACGCCTCCCATCTTCCATGCCATACTTATTTGCATCTTTAAAAATTGGTATTGCGGCCAGTCTAGTAGGTGCAATTGTGGGAGAACTTCCAACCGGTGCAGTGCGTGGACTTGGTGCGCGACTGCTATCAGGCTCGTACTATGGGCAAACTATCCAAATTTGGTCGGCTTTACTAGGTGCTGCGCTATTGGCCGCTACACTTGTAGCCCTGATTAGCTTGGTGCAACGTCTAACGCTTAATCGAATGGGCATGTTATGACATTGGTTATTTTCGCGTTTGTAATTTGGTTAGTAGCTTGGCGAGTGAATGTTGCTTTGGCGAATTCAGCAGCTTCTGAAACACGCTTGGTTAAGTTGGTGGTACCCATAATTTTTGGCTTCACGATTTTAGTTGTCTGGGAATTGGTAGTTAGAGGACTCAATGTGCCTTTAGTCATCCTTCCTCCGCCCTCGATAATTGCAGATACCTTTTCAGCCAAGCTGCCCATTCTCTGGAAAGATTTTGTTCAAACCTTTGTTAAAGGAGCCCTGAGCGGATATTTAATAGGCTGTACCGCGGCGATTGCTCTGGCAATTCTAGTTGAGCGCTTTGACTTTCTAAGACGCGGTTTGCTGCCCGTTGGAAATTTTTTAGCAGCGCTACCAATCATTGGCACAGCGCCAATTCTGGTAATGTGGTTTGGATTTGACTGGCACTCCAAAGCTGCTGTGGTTGTTGTCATGGTTTTTTTTCCGATGCTCGTGAACACTGTCGCGGGATTGAGTGAAACAACTGCTATGCAACGCGATCTGATGAAAACTTACAGTGCTGATCCTTGGCAGGCTTTTATCAAGCTTCGTTTGCCTGCAGCCATGCCATTTATTTTTAATGGATTAAAGATCTCAACAACCTTGGCGCTAATCGGAGCAATAGTGGCCGAGTTTTTTGGTTCGCCAACCTTGGGAATGGGATTTCGAATTTCTGCATCCATTGGGCAACTTGCACTGGATATGGTTTGGGCCGAAATTGTTGTCGCCGCAATCGCAGGAAGTGCGTTTTACGGCATCGTAGCAATCATAGAAAAGGGGGTCACATTCTGGCACCCCTCACAGCGAGGCTAGCAAGAGCAAAGTAACGACCAACAAAACCTGGAGGTAAAAATGAAAAAATTATTAACCAGCGCACTAGCGCTTTTGACGGCAACAGCCGCATATGCTGCAGATGAAGTGCGACTGCAGTTGCAATGGGTCACGCAGGCTCAATTCGCAGGCTATTATGTAGCTTTAGACAAAGGGTATTACGACGCAGAAGACCTTGATGTTTCAATTCTGCCAGGCGGCCCCGATATTGCTCCACCGCAAGTACTTGCTGGTGGCGGTGCAGATGCGATGCTGAACTGGATGCCCTCAGCTCTCGCGGCACGTGAAAGAGGCCTGCCTGTGGTCAACATAGCACAGCCATTCAAATCATCAGGGTTGATGCTCACTTGTTGGAAAGACACCGGCATAACAAGCCCAGCTGATTTCAAAGGCAAAACCATTGGCGTTTGGTTCTTTGGAAACGAGTACCCTTTCCTCAGCTGGATGAGCCAGGAAGGTATCTCAACAGACGGTGGTCCAGATGGTGTTACGGTTCTGCGCCAAGGATTCAACGTCGACCCACTTTTACAAAGGCAGGCAGATTGTATCTCAACGATGACATATAATGAATACGGTCAGGTTTTGGATGCAGGTGTTTCCGAAGATGAATTGGTGACATTTAAATATGAAAACCAAGGCGTTGCGACATTGGAAGACGGTATTTATGTGCTGGAAGAAAATCTGAAGGACGCAGCTTTTGCGGATAAAATGGTGCGGTTCGTCCGGGCGTCGATGAAGGGCTGGAAGTATGCAGAAGCCAACCCGGGTGAAGCTGCGGAAATTGTGCTTGATAACGATGAAACCGGTGCTCAGACAAAAGCGCATCAGGTGCGTATGATGGGTGAAATCGCCAAGCTAACAGCTGGGTCAGACGGAAGCTTGGACCCTGCCGATTATGAGCGGACTGTTGCAACTCTTATGGCTGGTGGCTCTGACCCGGTAATAACAAAAATGCCTGAAGGAGCATGGACACATGCGATTACAGACGCAGCATTAAAATGATAATTTTGTTTATGGGGCGGTTTCCCGCCCCATAAAATCTTATTTTAAACGGAGCCTAAAATGCCAAAAGGATATTGGATTGCACATGTAACGGTTACGAACCCAGAACAGTACGCGATTTATGCTGAGGCTACAGCTTTACCATTTAAGATGTATGGTGCAAATGTGCTCGC
>CALDGA010000109.1 GCA_937942085.1 uncultured Flavobacteriales bacterium | reverse complement strand
AGAGCCATCGGCTTCTGCCTCCTTGGCCGCCCTGGTCGGCAAACCCTTGGAAGAGATCGAAAAACTCTTTATTGCCGAAACCCTGCGGGCCTGCGGCGGCAACCGCGAAGAAGCCGCCCGCACTCTCGGCATCGGCGAACGCACCCTGTATCGAAAAATTAAAGAATATGGATTGTGAAGGGCAACCTGAACCGGAGTTTCGGAACTTTTGCCGAGAGCCCTTTACCGAAAAATTAAAGAATCCGGACTGTGAGGAGGTGATGGATGCGGCAAATACGGCGGTTTCCTTGGGCACGATGGGTAATTCTGTTGGGTGTTGTTGTTTGCGCTCACCCGACAGAAGCCGAACAAGTTGCTCCGGCGTCGATCCATACCGGTGTATCCCGAAACATTCCCCAGCCATTGCCCCACCATCCGGGCAATATCTTTTTGGAAGGGGAAATGGTTCGGATTTCTCTGCCGAGGTCTGGGAAATGGATCCTTCTGGATGCGGAGGATCAGGTCGTCCGTCAGTTGGAACTTAAAGACCCAGAGGCTGACAAACAGGCAGTAGCTGAGCTAGGTAAGCTCCCTATTGGATTTTATCGTCTGCGGAGCGCGGGCTATTCGGATTGGATTTCGCTGGGGGTAATTGCCCGATTGCAGGCGAAGACGCCGGACAGTTCACCGATTGCCCTGGATGTGGCGATGAGTTGGTTTTATCCGCCGGAGAAGATGGCAGATGTGGCCAGTCTGTGTGCGTTGGCCGGTGTGAACTGGGTACGAGATCGGCTTGCCTGGCCGGAGGTGGAGCCGCAGCCAGGCAAGTTTGCGGACCGGACGCGCTATGATGCGGCTGCCGAGGCGCAAGCGGCTGCTGGTCTGAAAGTGCTTCAGGTCTTTCACGCTTCGCCGCGGTGGGCCAATCCCGCCGTGAAAAGGTTCCCGCTCGATCTTCGGAATGTGTATCGGTTTTTACGTCATGTGGCCGACCGGTGGAGAGGCAAAGTCCTCGCCTATGAGCCTTGGAATGAGGCGGATATTCCGGGCTTCGGCGGCCATACTGGGGCGGAAATGGCCTCGTTGCAAAAAGCGGCTTACTGGGGTATCAAAGCGGGCAATCCAGAGGCGATTGTCTGTTGGAACGTGTTTGCCTCGAACAATCCCGCCCAGCTTGCCGAGCTGGAGGCCAATGAAGTCTGGCCTTATTTCGAGACATTCAATTTTCATCATTACCGGCCTTTTGAAGAGTATCCTCGGTTGTATGCGGATTTTCGAGCCATTGCGGCGGGCCGACCGTTGTGGGTTACCGAGTGTGCCATGCCCTTGCCGTGGACCGGCGACCCGGCACGCAAGGAACTCAGCGACAAAGACCTTAGGGAACAAGCTCGTCGGCTCATTAAAGTATATGTCGGCTCCCTTCACGAAGGGACGGCGGCAACGTTTTATTTTCTGTTACCCCATTATGTAGAGGGCAAAACGCAGTTTGGGATTATTCGGCCCGATTGGACGCCCCGGCCGGCGTATGTGGCGTTGGCGGCGGTGGGCCGACTCCTGGCGGACGGCCGACCCCTCGGCCGCCTGAAGAATGAAAATGTACATGCCTACCTGTTTCGCGCACTGCCGGATGGGCAGCCAAAAGTGGTCCTGGTAGCCTGGGCGGCCAGACCAGAAACTCTTTCTCTCTCCCAAAAGCCCCTGGCAGTTTATGACTATCTGGGTAGGCCGAAGGAAACTGTTTCGGACCTACCGCTCAACGCATCGCCGGTGTTTGTGATTCTCCCTCCGGAGGAAGGGGAGAAACTGGAATGTCTCCCACCGCCAAAGCCGTTGCCCCTGCGAACCGGCCAACCATGTCCCATCGTTCTCCAGGCCCTTTGGCCAGCCGATCAACTGGACCTGAAACAATCGGCATATCGACTGCCGCCCGAAGCGGTCCAGGTTGTCGTTCCTATTTATCTCTATCATTTCGGCCAACAGGAAGCCAAAGGCACATTTAGGGTAAAAGTCCCGGAAGGTTGGAAAACCAAATTTCCCGACCAAGAACTGCTCAGGCCGGGCGACCGGGTAGAACGCCAATTACATATACATATAACAGTTCCCCCAACGGGGTGGGACCGACCGGCTACGGTGCGGATCGAAGGAGATTTTGGACCAATCGGCCAGGCAGTGCTTTCTTTCCGGTTGACAGGCCGATGAACCCGTTCGGTTTCGCCGACCTAACGTAGAATGGCAGCGTGGCTTAGATGAGGGGTTCGACTTTGAGGGATAGATCGGCAACAGTCGCCCAATGCACGAAGAGATCGAAAAAGTTTTTATTGCCGACCGGATGTATCAAAAAGGACTTTGTCAAATTGGGAGACAATGCACGAGGAGATCGGAAAACTTTTTAGTGCCGAGAGGCTGCGGGCCTGCGGCGGCCACCGCACAGAAGCCGCCCGCACCCCGGGCCTCAGCGAACAAACCCTGTATAGAAAAATCAAAGAATATGGATTATAAACAGGTGATTATCTATTTAATTTTAATTTTCCGATCTAAAATGAGGAGACACAGACAATGTGTAGTCGGCTAATAGAGATTTTTGAAGACGAAGAATGTTGTAGTAGGATTCAAGAGCGGTTACCTTTGCTTTTTCAAATCGCCGAGATCGAATGCACTCGGGGCAAACGTGTGGGAATGGAAGTGGGGGTCGTCCGGGAAAGGATTTTGATTGCTCTTTTAATATATAAATTTGGAGAAGAGAATATAGAAGTCCAGACTACTACATACCCAGAAGTGGATATTCGTTTATTTGGAGAAGCGGTCTCCGTAAAAACGGCCAAAATGCCTAGCCAGAGAAAACTGGGGGCAGTTAAGTTGAAATGGACGGTCAATGGGATTAAAGCAAATGAATTTTTGAATAATTATTCTCCAAGTTGTGATCTTTTGATGGCTCAGATTCGCTGGAATAAATCAGCAGGAGGTCTTTACTATATCCCGAAGGAAGTGCAAGAGAAGGTTTTTGAGGACATTGGTCGAGAAGAATACATCAAACTCCCTAAGTCTGGTACCAATCCCAGAGGCATTGAACTTACTTCTGAAGCGTTAAGTAGAATGGTTCAGGATAATCGCGTCCGCCATCTTCCTATTTCATGGAGAAAAAGGCGTACCACTTATAATCCCTATCAAAGGTGGCGAAAATGCTGGGAGGCAAGAAGGTTAAGATCGCCATGACATTTCTCGAAAAGGCTTTTCCAAGCTAGGAACTTACCACAGACATTGCTCAATGCAGAGGGCTTGGGTTTCAGTAGGAGAGGGGGGGGTGAGGCGAAAGACTAGTTTTCAATGGCCAGATTGGGCACCCAAACGGGCTATGGGATTGTAGTTGATGGACTTAACATCTGTAGTGTAGTATAGTTCAACATCCGAAATAGGTTGCCGTCTTAGTTGGGGAGTCTATGTTCGAGCGGCGAAAGAAATTCCGGTATTGTTTTTGCAAAGGGGACTCTTTATGAGACGGTCCAAACCTAAAACAGGGACCAAGACGAGTCGTTTCGGATCGCCAGGCCGGATCAATCATGATTCCACGGCATTTTACTCCGCCCGGCTGTATGAGGGATTACCCAAAGAAACAAAGATGCCTTATCGGGAAACGGCCATTCCGCCCACCTGTTTGGACAAAATTTTTTGCAAAACCAGTGAACGTATGGAGGAACTGCCCGAGTGTAGCGTTCATCTCATGGTAACTTCCCCTCCTTACAATGTAGGTAAAGAGTATGACGAGGATTTGACTCTAGATGAGTATCGGACATTTTTGAAACGGGTTTGGGCGGAGGTGTATAGAGTACTAGTACCTGGCGGGAGAGCTTGTATTAACATTGCCAACTTAGGCCGCAAGCCTTATATTCCTCTTCACGCCTTTATTGCCCAGGACATGCTCGAGTTGGGTTTTTTGATGCGAGGAGAGATTATCTGGAACAAGGCGGCCAGCGGGAGTCCTTCGACGGCCTGGGGTAGTTGGTGTTCCGCCAAAAACCCTACGTTACGGGATATTCATGAGTATATATTGATCTTTTCTAAAGGAAGTTTTGCGCGGGGCGGCCCTCAGCGAAGAAGCACCATTTCACGGGAAGAGTTTTTAGAGTTTACCAAAAGCGTATGGACGTTTCCGGCGGAACCTGCTAGTAAGATAGGCCATCCAGCGCCATTCCCGGTAGAGTTGCCATACCGGCTAATTCAATTGTATACATTTGAAGGTGAAGTCGTCTTAGATCCTTTTATAGGAAGTGGTCAGACAGCGATTGCCGCTCTTAAAACTTCTCGTCACTATGTAGGGTATGAAATCAACCCAGAATATGTGAAACTCTCCGAAAGACGGATCGGAACCCTTTTGGGTGTCTCTACATTATTTTGAAGCGAACTTCATAAATGCCAAGTCCGAAAAGAGACGTGCTTTCTCTCAGCCGGTGTTTTTATGCCGATACGTCGATTGGCGGCGACATTGGTCAATAAGATAGCGGCCGGGGAGGTGGTGGAGCGTCCGGCCAGTGTGGTCAAGGAGTTGGTGGAGAACTCCTTGGACGCCGGAGCGACGCGGATCGACGTTTC
>CALDGA010000108.1 GCA_937942085.1 uncultured Flavobacteriales bacterium | reverse complement strand
GATGTTAGAGACACTCACGAACCCCGTGGTATCGTTGGTAAACTGCACGGTGTTAGACGTGGTGTTCCCGAGATTCGTGACGACCTCGAGATCATACACGGGTGCGACGTGGACGGCACCGAGGGTCACGGCAGCCATCGTGGCGTTCCCGTGAATCACGAGGACATTGGAGCCCGTGTCCTCGACCTGGAGATTCGAACCCACGGAGAGCGTGTTGAGGGGATTGAGATTCGCGACCCCTACGTTGGACGTGGTGACGATCTTACTGCCCCTGAGGGTGGCATTCGTCACATCTAAAAAGCCTGTGGGTGAATATATAGGCATATCTAATATATCGGGAGAGAAATATTGGATACGTTTGAGGGCAGAGAATATTATATTTAAGTTTGTGTTGGTCTTACGAATATTCTAGCCACAGCCCAATCTGTACTGTTACTCATATCTATTGCGTCATTTCCTCGCATTGCGCGACCGTATATAGACCCAAAATCTTGGTTATTCCACCTGTGTATAATCCAACCACCTTTTCCTTCGTTATAATCGTTGTATGCATAATCACCGCCGCCACTCGTAGAAATAGCTAGATTCCAGCTAGAATTAGAAAGTGTAAATGTTGCTGTACCTCCATTAGTCCAACTTATACCGTCATCAGAGTATGCGTGTGTACTCGTTGAAACTGTCCCCGTATGAGCTGTGTTAAATGCCTGACTTAAGTAAATGCCTCGCCAAATACCACCCACTTTATTTCCGGTGGTTCTTCGCATACCCTTTCCATCGACTTCTAACATCACATCTATGTCTGTACCGTAAGCGTTATTAGACAAAATGCTTACCGGCACAGAAAATAAATTGGTGGCTAACAAATCGCCCGAGTTTCCGTATGCATCTGAAAAAAAACTTATTGACGCACTTGTATTTATCGGTATTTGTGCGAAGCACATCCAAAATCCACCGTAATGTTGTGGATCCATTTTGCAGTAGACTGGGTATGCTGTACCCCCAGCCACCCCAGATATGGGATACACCCCGTCTTGTGTGGTACCATTTAAAAACAATTGTCTAGCGGATACAGCAGGTCTTGGGGTGAGTCTTATGTATCTAACATCACCCATCACATCCAAAACCGCTTGTGGTTCGCTCGTCCCAATCCCCAAACGCCCACCCTTGAAGGTCACTACGTCTGGACTGACCTGGAAGTAGTCTTTCTGGTAGGCATACAATTGCCAGATTTCGTCGGCGGTGAGGGCTCGGTTGAAGAGGCGGAAGTTGGCGATGGAACCGTTGAAATAACTCCCACTCCCCCACGAAGCTCTACCAATGTATAAAGTAGTACTGGTCGGTGTTGAAAGTGCACTCCCTAAGTTATTATTTGAGTCTGGGGTCATATGCACCCCATTTACATATAATTTTACACTTGCTGTGGAAGTCCCACCACCTGAATATGTTCCGCATATATGATACCATCTATGTGGTTTATAATCAATATATACATCAAGATCATTTCCATAGAAGAAATATCTAAACTCGCTATCATTGTATCTGGTGTGAAATCCAATGCTTTGGTTATTAGTTTGATTTCCTAAATGAAATAAATAAGCATCTTGTGATTTATCGTCAAGTTTCATCCATGCACTAAACGAATGAACGTAGTCACCCCCCGCTAATGAAATAGTTGCATCTATGTAATCATCTGTACCATCAAATGTAAACGCCTTCCACGTTGAATCGAACCCAACACCATTTGTAAGCGTACCATTTACTGCAGTGCCATTTGGTTTGATGTCCGATACCGTTGTTCCACTACCAGAATAACTCGAAGTCTCTCCCGCATCGTAGTACACCTCCAACCAATCCGTATTGGGCACGTTCGGCACGGAACGCGCGATGACGTCCGTCCCGTGGGCGTCGGGGTCGTATTCGGGGGTGCCGTAGTATTCGAGTTCGCCTATTACACAATGCGAGGACCCAGTTTGCACCCTTGTAACAAGTATTGTTATGTACCGATAGTAATCTTGGGTGTCTATGTAATGTGTATTACCGACACCGATGGCTTTCACATTGTAGAATGTTCCAATAGATGTCCACGTACTACCGTTATTTGAACCATATATGGTAAAATCTTTAGGTGCTTGGCCGTGATCATTCGTAGCTTGTCTCGGTTTTAAAACCAAATGCGATAATTTAATTTTTTCAGGTAATTGAATTTGTAACCATTCACCGGGAATGCCTTCAAAACTTCTAGACCATGATGTAGAATCATAATACCCATTTGAATCGTATGTAGTGTACCAAGTAGTTCCATTTTGGTATTCACCCGCATGCCAACCTTCGTTTCCAACCACATTGTTGAATGCTTTATACCTATAAAATCCAGTGGTAGCATATGCATCTGTGCTAGAAGTCAATATATACCCCGCGTATGAATCTGAGGTCATAGCCACCCTCGGGTACTTGATCAACTTCTTTGACCGAACATACTCCGTGACAACGTTAGAATTGTACTTAATGGATGCCGTGTTTGAAACAGACCTCAAGTTCATTTCACTCACGATGTCTAAATTGTGACCTGGATCGGTCATACCGATACCAACGTTTCCACTCACCGTATCCACAAAAAGGTTCGCCGTGCCCACTTGCACATTCCCCGAGACATCGAGCATCTGCGATGGCGATTCTTTTCCAATCCCCACATTCCCATCCCCCTTGATGATCATGTGCGTGGTCCCGCCCTGAATATTGGAGAACGCGATGTCCCCCGTGAGATCTGGTTGGTCGTAATTCGTCCCTGATTCGAGACGAAGGGTCCCACCCTTCGCTAGGATCCGCGCGGCGCTCGTAGCGGTCCCCTCTTGGAACCGAATCGTGGGATTATCTTCATTGATGTAAAGCGAGGCCCCGTCTGGGACCGTCGTGCTCGTACCGATGCCGACGCTGGTGTTCGCCAAGAGATAACTCGCGCGGAGCTTGGCGTCTTCCACCTCCAAAATACCACCGGGTGTCTTGATAGGCATTTAATATATTGGGAGACAATTATTAAATGCGTGGAACGAACACCGGAGACGCGGTTAGTTACGGAGTTGGGGCTTGAGGCCACACCGGTGCGGTCGGATCCACGGTATTCGCCGGGAGGTCCCGGAGGGCTTGGCGGTAGTCCAACCACGCTTGTTTCACTTCTTCGGTGGGGTGGGGAAAGTCGGCGACTATGTATTTGTCCGTTTGGTCGAGGAGAGTGTCGCGCTTTTTGCGGAGTTCTTTCCACGGTTGGGCGTCGATGAGTTCTTGGAGTTTGGCTTCGAACTCTTCCTTTGGGGGTTTTTCGTAGCCTTCCGGGAACACGACGGATTCCCAAGTAGTGTTGTAAGAAAAATGAGGCGGTGGGTTATCCATGTTTTTGATGATGCTCTGTACAAAACGAAGTGTTTTCACGTGTTCCGTGTCGATGTCCATTACTTTTAAATCGATAAAAAAAATCCTTGAAAAGCGTTGTACAAAATGCCAGATGCAGCGGTATGAAAATTACCATTATTGTACAGTCTCATTGTGTCACCCACATTCATGTAATATATCATACTCATACTAGCACTATCCCATTCCGTAGTAGAAGCCTCACCGTACGTTCTCATGAGTCTATCATTTGCACTATCACCATTACGTCTGAATTCGATATTTAGAACACCCCCTTCAGTCGACAGACCGAATGCAAAGAAACGATAATATCCTGCCAATGGTGCGATGAAAACGCCGGTATTTCTATGGTAACCACCACCCTTATTGGCTCTGACTACATCAAATCTGACCGTTTGTGATCCAGAGAGGTTACCCAGTGAATTAGAACGAGATACATCGAAAAACACCGGACATCCCCCTCTGATGTCACCCTTGACGTCCAACATCGTCATCGGTTGCATCGTTCCTATCCCAATGCGTCCTCGGGTGAAAGATACGACGTCCGGACTGATTTTAAAATATTCCTTGTCGTAGGCGTACAACTGCCAAATTTCATCCGCCGAAAGTGGTCGATTGAAGAGACGGTAGTTTGCCACCTTCATGTCCACGTAAATGTTATTTGTGCCACTTTTTCCATTTATTCGCACGACACTCGAACTGGGTAGATTCAGCGCGGCATTATTTCCTGGTGTGTAATGGTCTTGAATTCCCCAACGAGACCCGTTTACATAAAATTTAACTCTTTTATCTGTGGCACCTTGGTTTATAGTCCCACCATGGTACGTGTAAGTGAGATGAACCCACTCCCCCGCGGTTGGGTGATAATTAGTTCTGTAATCAAAACCACTCGTCACTCGTACACCTAAATTGTCGCTGTAATACATGCCCATGTGAGCATCTTTGGTGTTACCATCGCCTAATACACAAATATAATGTTGATCACTCGTCAATTCCGCGAAGTTGACCCACAAACTCACGGTGTGTTGAAAATATCCAGAGATGCTCGTGGTTCCAGTGATGTAATCATTGGTGGATGCAGAAAAACTGAAAGCTTTCCACGTGGAATCGTACGACACACTTCCGTTCAGGACTCCGGTGACTCCGTTGCCTGTTTCGTCCGAGATGTTACCACTTCCGGAGTAGTTCTTACCTTCGTAATACACTTCCAACCACTCGGTGTTCGGTACGTTCGGGACGGACCTCACGATGACGTCTGTGCCGTGTGCGCCCGGGTCGTATTCCGGTACGCCATAAATGTCCCACTGATCGATACCCGCGTACCCACCAGTAGATGAATACAGCGCTTCGATAACTATCCGGATATATCTATAAGGAGTGTCACTCGGGGCGTCTGGAACATACGCGATCGTTTCGTTAGACTCCTCCCTAAATTTATCCACAAACCTGTGCAAAGGATACCACGGACCCGTCGAGGAATTCCCACCAACAATAAACCCATTTCTCGGTGCTCTCAATACGTAATCGGACGGTGCGTATATGTGGGAATACGCGTAAGAGATCTTTTCTTCAAGTTCTATTTGAAGCCATTCGCCATACACGTCACCCACGTCGACGATGGTGGTCGTGTAAGTGGATGAAGTACCGCCCGTCCAGACCCCAGTGCTCGCGTCGTACACAACTGAAGAACCGGACCAATAACTGGTACCATTTAATCCAGAATGGTCGAAAGCTTGGTATGGGTTGTATCCACTGTAAGTAGTGCTCGCACTCGCCACGTACGGTGATGGCGCTGAATTTCCTGTCATCGCGACCCTAGGGTACTTAATCAACTTCTTAGACCGCACGTACTCCGTCACAACGTTAGAATTGTACTTAATGGACGCCGTGTTTGAAACCGATCTCAAGTTCATTTCACCCGTAACGTCAAGGGTATCATCAATTACCATATTGGAGGTGACGTACGCGTTCCCCACGACATGTAAGTTGGACTGTGGATTGATCGTTCCAACGCCCAGACCTTCCGTGGCGACCACATCCACACTTTGTATTTTTGCGTCATTAAATACTACTGTTCCTGTAGACGAGGACATCTACTATTTAATGAGGTTATTTTTGGAA
>CALDGA010000107.1 GCA_937942085.1 uncultured Flavobacteriales bacterium | reverse complement strand
GCGGTTGGTAATTGTAGTGCTTTGCTAATAACTCAGTTAAAGTTGTTTTACCAGAACCAATATTTCCTGCGATTGCTATGTGCATGACTACTATTTTTGTACCCGCAAAGTAATAAAAGTGTCGCAAGTAAAATGCAAATTCACCACCTAACTCAACAAATTAAATCTACCCGCCACGAATTAATTCAACATCCGGCCTTCGGCTGGGTCAACACGCTTGATAAAGCGCGCGATTTCATGGAAACGCACGTTTGGGCAGTATGGGATTTCATGGTCCTATTAAAGGCTTTACAGCGCGAATTGACTTGTGTTGATGCCTACTGGATTCCACAAGGCGATCCTGAAACTCGTAGGTTGATTAATGAGATTGTGCACGGAGAAGAAAGCGATGTAGATAGGGAGGGTAATGCCACCAGTCACTTCGAGCTGTATGTAAAAGCGATGGAAGAGGCAGGGGCGAATACCGCACCTATTTTGGCCTTTATTGAAGCATTGCGTGCGGGCGCTAACCCAATGCAGGCTTTGGAGGAGAGCGAAGCGCCTGAGGGCGCTAAGGCGTTCGTACGTCAGACCCTCGAAGTAGTAGAAGGTGGTAAAGCACATGAGATTGCAGCTGTCTTCACCTTCGGTCGTGAAGATTTGATTCCGGATATGTTTATGGAAATCGTTGGGAATTTGAAGGCCCAATTCCCTGAGCAGCTCGGACTCTTCGCCTATTACCTTGAGCGTCACATCGAAGTTGATGGCGATTTGCACGGACATTTGGCAGAGCGTATGGTCGAACTGTTATGTGGTACGGATGCACAGAAATGGGAAAGTGCGGCCGAGCTATCGGAGCAAGCCTTACGTGCACGCATCAACTTGTGGACTGCTGTTATGCAGGCATTTGAGCAGCGTCATTTAGCGCCTGTAACTGCGTAATAAGGTCTCGGTTATTGCTCAATCTAGGGACCTTGTTTTGTCCGCCTAGTTTGTTTTTGTTTTTCAACCATTGGTGGAACAATCCCTTTTGAGCCACTACTATATTGGGCAGTTGTAAAACGAGGTTGCCTTTTCTTTTAGCGGCGTAATCAGAGTTTTCTTTTTTGAGGGCATTATCTAGATCTTGGGTGAAGGCTGTAAGGTCCTCAGGAGGTGTTTTGAATTCGATGATCCACTGATGCCCTCCGGTTTTTTCACTGTTCATGTAGCACGGTGCGGCATGGAATTCCACCAAATCGCAGCCGTGAATATTACAGGCTTTCAACACAGCATTTTCAGCATCGGTGACGATCACTTCTTCGCCAAAGGCATTGATGAAATGTGCTGTCCTACCACTGACTTTGATTCGGTAAGGGTGCAGAGATACAAACTTCACAGTATCTCCGAGCAGGTAGCGCCACAACCCACCATTGGTGGTGATGACGACGGCGTAATCTGTATTAAATTGAACATCTTTGAGGCCAATGGTTTGGCTGTTGGTCCCGTTAAAAGAATCCATAGGAATGAATTCGTAATAGATGCCGTTGTTGAGCAGGAGTAACATGCCGTCTTTGGCCGGGTCGTCCTGTACCGCAAAGAACCCTTCCGAGGCATTGTAGTTTTCCATGAAGGTGACCTGGTTGCCGGGCATGAGTGCTCGGAATTGGTCCTCGTAAGGCGCGAAATTTACCCCGCCGTGTGCAAAGAGTTCAAGGTTTGGCCATACCTCGAGAATGTTGCTTTTTCCGGTGCGCTCGAGCACTTTTTTAAACAGTACGAGGAACCAGGAACTTACGCCCCATAAGGAGGTGATGTTTTGTTCGAGGGCTTCATCTAGAATGGCATCAATTTTCTTTTCCCAATCGCTCATTAGTGCGGTGGTGGGACTAGGTGCGCTGCGGAGTTCTGCCCAAAGTGGAATGTTTTGTATCAGGATGGCGCTGAGGTCGCCGCTTTGACTCTGGCCTTCAAATTGTATTTCTGTGGAACCGCCCAAACGCAAGCCAAGCCCTTCGAAAATTTTAGTTTCCGGCACCGCATTGCAATATAAAGCGAGTTCGTATCGTCCGCCTGAGAAGTGGCAATCTTCGATACTGTCTTTGGAAACGGGGATGAATTTACTCACTCCGGAGGTGGTGCCGGAGCTCTTGGCGTACCACTCTACCTTGCCGGGCCAGAGAATGTTGCGGTGGCCTTGGCGCATGCGCTCGATGTAGGGCTTTAAGGTGCCGTAATCCGATAAGGGTACACGCGTTTGAAATTCACGCGGGTGTTGGACCAGGTCGAAACGGTACTTCTGCCCATATTCGGTATCTGTACCCTTGGCCAGGAGTTCGCGAAGGAGTTGATCTTGGGATTCTACAGGCCGGTCTGTGAAGGCATAAATTTCCTCCACACGGCGGCGCATGTTTTGTCGGATGACTTTGTTAACCCAAGTATAGATCATGGCTTTAGGAGGTGGGTTGTTTATGTGCTACTTTCACACTATTAAAGTTAGCAGAAAATATGCAGTTCACCGGCCCCTTAAGGAAAATGACTACGCAGTACGGACCTACCATTCGATACTCTTTGCCCTTGGGCATGGATTTGTTGATGATGAATGGACTCATAGGGAAGCCATTGCGCATGACTTTTACCGGGACGCATAAATGTTTCTGTGGCCAATTGGTCCCAGAAGTATACCGCCAAAATTTCTGTCGTGAGTGCTTCTTTACCAAGCCCGAAGCGTCGCCTACCATTATGAAACCGGAGCTTAGCAAGGCGCATTTAGGCATTGCCGAGCGAGATTTGGAATTTGAGCAGCGTTTGCAATTGCAGCCACATTTGGTGTATTTGGCAAAAACGGATCGGATCAAGGTTGGGGTGACTCGGAAG
>CALDGA010000106.1 GCA_937942085.1 uncultured Flavobacteriales bacterium | reverse complement strand
CAAACTAATGCGGTAAAATCGAGGATCCAATTCATGATTAATAATACCCGTAGTAATAGCCAGGAACAACAGGAGATTTTCCAACCAACCAAAGCACACTAGGACATAGCCTCGATAGGCTATCCAGCAGTTCCGGGCTAGTCAGCTGAGCGGGTTCCGGAATAGCCACAATAAATGAAAAGCCATGCAAAAGCTGATCTGTAAAGAACTGTGCCGTATTGAGCTGGTCGGGGATAGCGCCGTAGAGCGCGATCAGCTTATCCGCAAGGGTATAGCCTAATCGAGTTTCCTCATTTGCCACAAGTTGCCAAAATTGCTCCACATCATCCGGATCGCCATCGATAGTCAGACGCACCTGCCCATCAACGATCCTAACCGGCTGCAACGAATTTGGCAGCCACAGGACGTCATTCCAAGTAGCCGGAACTTCAAGCCAATCGGTTGCCTCAAGCAGTCCTAGTTGACCGTCTTCATAAAAAAGAGGTCGATCATTCTCTAGAAGTAGCAGTTGCGTCGGATTTGACCAGCGCAGCACACGGCGATCAAGTCGAATTGCTTCAATCCGGGGATCGATAATACGATCGTGAAAATCATCAATAAAGCAATTCCCTACAATGGGATCCCCCCAATTCAACGTGTCTCCAACGTTTAGAAAAATATCAAATTCGTCGGATACGATGTAGCTTGTGTTTTTCGTTTCAACGATGAATTGAGATTTGTCCGCAGCATGATAAATCTTTACGACTTCGTCCTCGTCGTATTCGGAAACCGGAATACCGTATGCCCGGCATACAACAGCCAATAAGCTTTGTCGTATGTTTCGGCCACGCAACAAGTTCAGAAAAGCTTTACCGACAACAGCCTCTGTCGTTGGTAGACCTTGTTTTACAAGAACGGAATTAAAAACCGTAGAAAAAAGATCGACTTTGACTTCTAAATCCTTAGCCCATACATACGCAACAACACTTTCGCTTATAGCCGACTTAACAAACGAATCCTCATCAAAAACATTAATTGGCAAATAAAGATAAGGCGGCTCGATTACAAATGCGTCTTTCTCTAAGATATATCCATCATGTCGCGAGCCGCTTGAAAGCTGGCTCGCGCTGAGAATGGCCGGATTAAGATCATAACGCCACTTTAATTTATCCTGATCAAAAACCGGTTTTGTAAGATAGAGCAAAAACCGAGAAAAGACAACGCTATCTGGACATTGTTGGTAGTTGATAAGTTTACGGCAAATATCGAAGTATTCCAATAAGAAATTTCCGTACGAAGCCCAAATTTTGGCTAAAGTTGCAAAAAGATTTCTACTGGGATTCTGACTGCTTGCCCAAAATGAACCGGCAATCGAAAGGAAATCAGAATCCTGAAAAACAGAATCAGCCTGTAGCTTGGACTTCATTGTTATTCCTTATAGGTATAAATCTCAATGTCGGTCTGCGGATTCACAAGATACCAGGCTACTGTAGTCGGCGAGATTCCTTTTTCATATCTCGGTGTTACATAAAGCAGATTATCGTCCGACGATGACGCAGGATAAAAAGCGCCATCGGTTCCTAGAATCGAAGCAGAGTAGCTACCTTTATTGGGCGGCTGTGTCGATGTGCGCTTCGAGTAGGTTATACCGTAGAGAAACTGTCTTGACAGAATCTGGCCGATCGGGGCTTGATTTACAATATCCGCAATAACCTCTTTTACTTGTTCGGGATAGCGAGGTGCCGTGAAGAGTCGCGTATTAAATCCAATACGCATCGTTACATAGGCCGGCAGAGCTCCACGAACAAGAGGGTCTAAAAACGGTGGACGAAGCACCGTCGAAGATAATGCCTTTTGTATCGGCGCAACTACGGGATTGTATTCGAGCGTAAACATGTACTTCTTCGTTCGAATACCGATTTCGTTCGGCTGAACAGGCGTATTAGGATCGCGGAAAATAACCGTAATCGTCTGAAATGCACTAAAAACTGCCTCTGAGGCATGGACAATATCTGGTACAAAATCATACTCTCCGGCCTCAACATTCCGATCAAATCCGCGTGTGATTTCGACAACGTCCGGATTTTCAATCAACTTTGCTCCAAGGGCAACTCGATAAACGCCTTCACTTTCGACGCGGCTAAACGACGCTTTCCAAACACCAACGCCATTTTGAATATCGATCAAAAGACAAGATTTAGATACATATTTAATCTGAACGTCTCGACATTTTACATAAATATCAATTTTTCCGCCTACCGACACCGGAAATATCGTCCGCTGATCCCGATGCATTACCGGGTCCGCTGTCCCGACCACGCTTACCTCGACCAGATGAGATGCTACCGCAGGAACATTTTTTTGAATAAAGCGCAGCAGTTGGTCTTTGTTGCCAAAGATGGCTGCATTTTGCGAAACGGAGATTCGGCCTGCCGCTTGCACAACATCTTCGTCATCTTTGCCATCCGTAAACCCGTCAAATGCAGTAATATACTGCAAGTTTGGTATTACGATAAGCGATGTCAATCGTGTTCCCCGCTTGATATTACCATGCGCGCCTGGAACTGCGGCTTCAACCGGAACATAAAACAGCCACGTATCGCCTACTTTTTCCAACGGCACATCATAATCTTCCCGAATGTTTCGTGTTCCACGTACAGTTTTCGACGCATAAAAGCGAATTGGGTTGCCTCCAGAACTGTAAACGTTCGTCTCAAACGGATGTCCCTCCATGATTAAAACATCGTCATCCGTCGACATACAAAGAAGTAGCGTACCGCTTGCCTTTGTTGCCGATGTGGGCTTTATGTCATAAAGATTTAACACTGCCGCAGCGGCTTTTTGGTCGATGTTTTCTGTGTCGGTTTGTTCCGGATTGATAATCCGAAGAGAATTCATCAAAAGGTCGATTCGACGCTGAATTGCCGCGGCAAGCAGCGCTAGGGGCGCTACGACATATGCATAAAACGCCCCACCAGTCCATTGAATATCCGGATATTCTTCCTGCAAAAGCGCCAAAATCCAATGCTTTGCATTTGTAATATAAGCTTCCGGTATTTTTTTTAGCTCGTCAGACATTACTCTTCATCCTCAAGCGGAAGAACTAATTTGCGGACATAATGATCCTCAAATACAAGTTCTAATTCTCCGAACAGTTTTCCATTCTGCCGGTAACGACGTACGACCCTTATATTCCGAAGCGATTGAGGATAACCTAATTTAGAACAATTTCGGGCAATCTGTCTGGCAGCGAACATAAGCGCCCCAAACGGATCAACCGATTTTAGCGCTGGATACCAACTTGTATGGCCGGCAGCGAGCGATCCCGTTCCGCTATTAAAAACTTGAATCGCAGTTTCCTGTAATTGGTCATCTTCACCCGAAACAAGCTGATCCGGAAACGCAGCCGGCGCCATATGCCCCTGCTCATCAATGGTCCACAATTTTAAACCGAATTTTGTAGCCATAATTTAAACGTAATAATCTTTCGATTTGATGAACCCTAAATCGGTATTTTTAGTTAAAACATACGCTCGTAGGGGATCTAAATGCCGGATAGCAAAACTACGGCGGAGAGTTAAAACAAAATTACGACGCGCACTTTTATAAATCCACTGTGCTTCGGTATCTTCCGGAGTTTCCTCGATATCTTCCTTAAAGAAATCAAAAATCGAACCAGGAAACAGGTTCTTCAAATCCTTTGGAATCATCCATGACACGATTTGTTGAGGTGCATCTTTGGCGATTAAAAATTCTCGTACCTCGCGCATAAACTTATCAACATTTGTTTCGTTGTTTTTGTTGTTTTCGTTATCAGGCATTTTACAAACCTCTATCGGAGAAGTTCGGCAAGCCGCATTAACCGTTTATTAATATTGTCTAACCGTTTGGTAATAGCAGCCGGAGAGATATTAAACTGCTTGGCGATCTCCGTGTTTTGGCGAATAGGGCTTCCAAACAGCCCGAACTTCGACTCGATAATATACTTATCGATTGCATCGCTTTCATCATAACAATATTTTAAAAGCTCTTCCAGCTCTGCGTTACGTGAGCTAAGTGTTTGTGGCACAACATCTTCTGACGGCATCGCAGCGGCTGGGACAGGAAGTTTCGATTGCTGACGCATCAATCGAATCTGTTCGGTAGATAAGCCTAGATAATCGGCCAATTCCTGGGTGGTCGGCGGGCGTCCGAGACTAGCTAGCAGCTCTTGTGTTGCTTTCTCAATTGCTTGAAGCTGCATTGCCATTCGTTCGGATTGATGAAGCATGCGCCGTTCTTGCCCCGCATAACGCTGCAACCGTTGAAGATTTAGCAGCAGATAATTTACCAACGAACCTTTTGATGGATCAAATTTATGCATGCTATCTAAGACAAGCGCTTTTGCTTGCAATCGTAGCGACGGCACCGCAGCTAAATCCGAGGCGTAATAATGAATGGCATAATCAATAATTGGCTGCGCCTGCTGCATAAGCTCCTTTAGATTTGCGGATGTAGGCTCCTTCTTCCAGGCCTGCCAATACTGCTGCAGCTTGGCATCGTCGAAACGATATTTCTGTTGCGCTTCTTGAGCTGCCATTTTGGGTTCCAGCGGGAAATTAGAATTTAAATTCTATTTTATAAGTGTCTCCCCTGTCCATTGAATTAAACCGTACCATGGATGAACGGGATTGTATAATTCAATGTGCGACTGATTTTCCGCCCAATTACGGACTGCCGTAAGCGCTATCCCAATAGAAGCAGTACCGGCCTGTCCCTCAAAGCTTACGGCAATTTCCACATTTTGCACCCGCCCATAAAACGCATCCGGCGGAGTGCCAACCTCAACAATAGTACCGGGAGCGGGAATGTTCGGGTCCGGTGCACATACTAAAGTTGCCGAACGATTACTAACCGACTCGGCACAATAATTATAGTACGCTAGCCCGTTTGCAAGACTGTTTGTAAGAAGTTGTCTTGCCTGAAACTGTTTTGGATCGGGATTTAGCTGTCCCTGCGCTGGGCGCCCAACCGGTAATGCGATATGAGCGTATAGCGACTGCGGGAGAAAATTCAAAAAACCTGATGCACGACGAAAAATAAAAACACCGTTGGGATTTGTTACCGAATAATAGTAACCCGTTGCAATCGGTTTGGTTGCTTGTTTGAGCTCTAGACCGCTTAAACTATGCGGTCCGACGACATAAACGCCGGAAAACGCAATCGGTCGCTGCGGCGCATAAACGCCCGCTTGAGAAATTTGCACATCAGGCCCAATACGAAAGTATGAACCTTCAGGAACTGCCGCCGACGGCCACGATGGCACAATCAAACACTTATCCGGAAACGGCACAAAATCTAAAAGGTAATTCGGAAGCACAATAGAAAAAAGCCGC
>CALDGA010000105.1 GCA_937942085.1 uncultured Flavobacteriales bacterium | reverse complement strand
GGTTACGATGAAGCGACCGTGCGGAAAGTGGCTCGGATGGTTGACAGTAGTGAATACAAGCGCCGCCAATTTGCGCCAGGACCAAAAATCACCCACCGTGCTTTCGGCAAAGACCGAAGGCTACCTATCACCAACCGATGGAGTGAATTGGAAGGAAACTAATCAGGTTTTTGCTGGTCAGCCTTTATCGTTAGCGATGCTGTTTAATGATGATTGTCACCTTTCGGGAGGTGACAAGGATGGCGAGATTGAAGCCATTAACGGCTACACCTTTTGAAAACGCGGATGGCGAATGGCACAGGATTGTGGATGTCATTACTCATCAAATCTTGCCGAGTTTGGTCAGGGATGGTTCTCAGTTGTTTCTGTCGTCCTTTCAACCGCTGGGTTCTGACCTTCAATTCTCGCCCCTTGTGGATGGCTTCAAAGTGTTGCGTCCCCGCCGCCAAAAATTGCCTGAATTCATCTACCTGCTTTCTGGACAGCGCTATCTTTGGATGAATGGAAGATGGTTTGGGTTGATGGCTGGGCGAGGTGTATTCGTTCCTGAGCAGGTTGAATACTTCCCTTTTGGAATGGCGCGCGGACATCTGTCGCCTTGTGATGGCGTGAGCCTCATCGTCCATCCTGAGGGCGGCATCCTTGTGCGGACTCGCCTAACCGAGGCTTCCTATCAACGGTCTGCACATTTCTTTATCCCTGAACCCTCGTTGATGCGACGATACAAAGAATGGTTTCAGAGGTTGCCCTCCCGCACTGCTAATGAAGTTATCGTTGAATTGTTTGAATTGCTCTCCCGTTCGCAACCGATCGGGCTCAAATTAATCTCAATGTGTCCTGCACAGAAGGGGGACTTTCCCATCGCTTTGCGGAGGTCAATCACCTTCTTGCACAGGGCATACAATATCCCCATCACAGCCGCACAAATCGCTCGTTACAGTTTCGTCAGCGAGGCGCAACTTTATCGGCTATTTAAGCAATGGTTAGGGATGTCACCTTACGACTATCTCACCAACTTGCGGATGCAAATCGCTAAAGAATTTTTGGAACGAACCCATCTGGGCATCGCCGACATCGCCTTTTTGGTGGGTTATACCAGCCGTTCAATGTTCTCCTTAAATTTCTGCAAGGCTTTTGGTTTCTTTCCCACAGCGCTGCGATGCCGCAATTATCATGCCTTCAACCCCCTCACAGCACCCATGAAATTTGCCCGCACTTGAACGGTTGAAGATGACAGAAATGAGAACCTTTGAAGTCTTGACCGCAGCGTTCTAATGCTTTCTAATAAACTTCAAGGAGGTGTTTGCCGATGCGACGAGTCTATGCTTTCACGCTCATTGAGTTGCTGGTGGTGATAGCGATTATCGCCATTCTGGCGGCGATCCTGTTTCCCGTGTTCAGCCAAGTGCGGGAGAAAGCTCGCGCCGCCAGTTGCTTGAGCAACATGCGTCAAATCGGAACCGCCGCTAACATGTATGCCCAAGACTATGACGAAAAAATCCTGCCGATGTATACCTTTGACTGTCCCAGTTACCCTTCACCGACCTTGCTCTTTTACGACGATTTAGCCCAGCCTTATATCAAAAACCGCCAGATTGCCTTATGCCCTTCTGGCTATTTTCTCCTGCCGACGAGTTGGCATCCAATTCTTCACCCGAGCGCCCTTTGGTTCAATGGTCGGAAGCCTTTCAGTTACGCTTGGAACGACATCGTTCCCAACGCATGGCCGATTACAACTGCCTACAATGATGGACGAAAAAAGGGCGTGCGCAGTGCCGCATTTGAGTGCCCTTGGTGGATTTCACCTGGTTTGTCCCTTGCTGAAGTGGAAGATACATCCAACACTTTGATGTTGATGGATACAGGGGACGGGCGAACCGATGATGGTCGGACAACCTATGCGCAAATGGACCTTTGGTCGGAAAACTACACTGATTACGGACCCTATCCTTATGTCGCAGTCAAACATCAGGGCGGTTTTAATGCCACTTTCGCAGATGGGCACGCCAAATGGCAGAAGCACGGTTCCACTAAAGCGAACATGTGGAGCATCCAATCGGATTAATAGAAAGGTGGGGTATCGTGAGCTATCAATTGCCATTGCGGATAGGGCTTATCGGTTGCGGTCGGATCGCTCGCGCTCATTTGAGAGGTTATCATCAATTGAATCACATGTTTCGCGTCATCGCTTGCTGTGACATAAACCAAGAAGTAGCAGAAGCGCTCGCACAACAATTACCCGATGCTGTTGTCTTCACTGATTACAATGAAATGCTTGACCGTGTGGATTTGGACGCCGTTGACATTACCCTTCCGCATTCCGAACACGCCAACGCTATAATGGCTGCTGCTCGCGCTCAAAAACATATCCTTGTTGAGAAACCGATGACACTTAACTTCAATGAGGCGTTACAAGTGGTCAATGCTGCCCAAAAAGCAAATGTCACCTTGATGGTCGCTCAAACGAAGCGCTATTCGGCAATTTACCAAACGATGAAATCTTTGTTAACTGACGGCGCTGTTGGAAAACCCCTCTATGTTCGGTCGGGTGTTGACTCCCTCTTATCTGACCTCCGTCCACCTGGAGATTGGCTTTTCAAAAAGTCATTAGCAGGCGGCGGTGTAGTTTTAGGCAACGGCGTTCACCAGATTGATTTGCTACGATGGCTTATCGGTGAAATGAAGGCTGTTTATGCGGTGATGCGACAGAGCCCCTTGAATCCAACGCTGGAATGCGAAGACATTGCGTCGTGCCTAATGGAGTTTGACAACGATGTGGTTGGTGATTTGGCTTGTTTGTATGCGGCGAAGGCTTCTCCTTGGAATGATGCAATTGTTTGGGGAGAATTCGTGCTCGTCTATGGCACAGAAGGCATTCTCCATAACATTGGGGAAGAACTATGCCTAATCAGCGGTCCTCAAAGAACCCGACAGGTCTTTGGGAGTTTCAACGATGATCCCTTTAGGACAGAACTGGAACATTTCGGCATATGTTTGATTAACGGCTATGAACCCATAAGCAGTGGGAGCGATAATTTGCACACTATGGCGGCTATTGAGGCAATTTATCGCTCTGCTGAAAAACAGAGAAGAGTGACCATTGAGGAGGTGTGGCAAGAAATATGCACCAACGACAACGGATGAGCGAACGAAGCAAGTTTAGTCTTATGGTGCTGGCAATCGGTATCGTCGTCACAATAACGCTGTTGTGCTTTGGACGAAAAGGAGGGACGGTAATGGATGAGAGCGCAATGGTCAACCAGACAGAAGAACAACCCATCTGGTTAACGAGCCGCATCTACGACGAATACGCTCAACAAGACCGTGTGCCTTTGCCTTGGGTGCCTGTGCAGCAAAAAGGTAGAACGATTGTTGTCTGGGGTCGGACGATGCAGTGGCAACACAGTTTGCTCCCTTCAAGCATAAAAAGTCAAGGGAGAGAATTGTTGGCTGCGCCAATGCAGGTCATCGTCAAGTTGAACGGGAAGGAGCATCCTGTCCCACTTCATCGTTTCCGAATACTGCAACGAAAGCAAAGCCGAATAGATTTCCTCGCTGAAGGTGAAGTGCAAGGGTTACATTTTCAATCGGAAATGTTCGTTGAATTTGACGGTTTTTTGTGGGTAACTTTGAGGGTTGAGGGCAAAAGGCGTAAGGCGGACGAGATGCGCATCATCGTGCCCCTCGCCGCTAAACACTTGCGGTTGTATCAAACTTTCGCTCGCCCCTTAGCAGGTTGGGTTCCTGACAAACCGCTTTCTTTGTCTTGGTTAGCCGATGCAAAAGAGGGGATCGTCAATTTCTATCACTGGTTTGGGGATGAAGATGGCGGTTTGGGTTTCACTTACACATCGCTTCAACATTGGGTGCTCAAATCTGAGGACAATTTTTGCACTTTCCTGCCAGACCCTAAAAATCCCAAATATGTCATCAACTTGGTGGAGCGTCCTTCCTTTTTGGACGGGCGTGTTTTTCAATTTGGCATCCAAGCGACACCTATAAAGCCCCTCCCGCCTGACTACCATATGATGAAAGGGTCAACCGTTCGCTTTGAACCTTGGCGAGCGATGAATCAGATCTCTGACGATGTTGATATGGCACTTGTCTGGCCTATCCCTGCAGGAACAGCGATGCGGTCGCTCAATGACCCTTATCATGTTGACCGCAAAGTTTTGGAAGAAGTCAAGGAGTTTTGTCACCGAAAAGGCATCGCCTTTTTGGGTGTTGCCCATTGCCCTCACAGGATTTCGCATCTCAACGATGAATTTGCTCAATACGCCGACGAATGGAAGCGGTTGCCAGAAAATGTCCTTGAATGGGAGAAAGTGCCTCACTATATGGCTTGCGGTAAATCCTACACCTACCGAAAATGGCTGTTTTACGGTTGGGCGATAGAGAACATCATCAAGTTGGGTTTGGATGGGCTTTATTCTGACGGTTGGATGACAGGGCAAATGGGTTGTAACAACCCTCGTCACGGTTGCGGTTGGGAAGACGAACAAGGTAAGCGCCATTTAACGGTGCCTGTCTTGGAAGGGCGGGAATTCAATCGTGTGATGTGCTTGTTCCTTGAAGACCATGTGCGTGCTCCCATCCCGAAAACGGCACCTGAACGGACAGGCTTTCCCCGCTACCACTTTTGGGTGCACTCGTGGGAATTTGTTCCTTCCGTGATGGGGTTTGCGACGGCGTGGTTGACGGGCGAATTTGCTGCTTACCCATTGCAAGGTCCGAGCATGTTGAAACCTGAAGGGACTTACGGCAAATGCTTGGGTTTGGGGCTATTTCGTGCTCGGTGTCTATCCACCAATTGGGGATTGCCCAACCTCTTTGACCCAATAATGCCTGAAGCAGGAGAAAACCCACCAACAGACCAACAAACACGGATGGCATATGCATGGTTTCTACCGCACGGCGTCCCTATCGGTTTGTTGGAATACATGAATGTCAAGACAGTCGTAAAAGTTTCCGAGGTCTTTCGCCGCTTTGACGCCAGAAAAGCGCTGTTTTTCCCTGCATGGCGCCCTAACCCGTATTGGGAGATAGAATCGCCCGTTGACCCAGAAGTTATGGTCGCTGTTTGGCAGCATCCTTCGCAGCGTCAAGTGTTGGCGGTCATCTCTAACTTGAAAGTTGCGGAAAATGTGAAGGTGCGGTTGCGCTGGACAGGTTTCCCTCAACCGCATATCCGAAATGCGCTAACGGGTGAGACGCTATCGCTAAAAGACGACCGACTGGATGTCTCTCTACCGCCAGAGTCCTTTGAACTCCTTTGGATTGAGCGCTGATAACGCTACGATGAACTTTGTAAAGTTAGAAAGGGTCGGTAACGGTTTCAAGAATTGCTGTCGTTGCTGGCGAATCTGACTGCCTTCTTGAGCCTGTTGGAACACAACCAGTCAGAATGTTCTTGACAGTTGATGGATTAGGTTGGTCATCGCTGCTGTTGACAAATTCGTTTTGATGAGAACTTCGGGAAAGTCCATAAAGGCGACCGTTCCAACTCAATTGCCGCTATCCCGCTATTAAAGAAGGGCGACCAAATTGCCCGTGCTCAATAAGGGTTAATTTGCAGCCAGTGCCAACCAGTGATTGACCTTTTCTCGCCGCTATCACCAGCGCCTCCGTCCCAAAGGTGAATTGAAAAGGGTAGCCGATTTGGAAGTTTGGG